>JAFVZV010000151.1 GCA_017507985.1 Clostridia bacterium | reverse complement strand
TACCCCATATCAGACCCCTCCCTATCCCAAACCGTCTGCCGAATAAACTTCATCACAAAGAACCATTGTGGAGCGAGTGGGATGGGACCCACGAGCTTGCGGGAGCTATTCTATGGCTAAGCAGATAAACAATCCTGTTTTGCGATAACATTTTTTTACAAGGTTTTTGAAGATTCTCAAGAAACCTTTTTCGAAAAGTTTCTTGAGCGGGTGCAGGGCAGAGCCCTGCGAATCCCTACACATTAAGGAGGAACAACCTATGACACTTGCCGGCTTGATCGAAACCTTTAAGGACGCGGTAGCGCAGTCCAATTTGCTCATGGAGCTGACGGCGGAATATTGCGTCGTCTGTCTGTCCGTTGCGCTTGCGTGTGCGCTTATTGTTATGCTGGTCTATCGATTTTTCTATCGCGGCGCCTGTTTTAGCGCCAACTTTAGCATTCTTTTGATGATGACCGCGCTGATCACAACCACGATCATTATGACCATTTCCGCTAACCTCGTACTCTCGCTTGGTATGGTGGGTGCTTTGAGTATCGTTCGCTTCCGCGCGGCTATCAAAGACCCGCTTGATGTCGGCTTTTTGTTCTGGAGCGTCGCCGTGGGTATCACCTGCGGTGCTGGACTGTATATGTTCTCTCTGATGGGCACGTTATTCATTGCCGTGGTCTATATTGTACTGCAGCTGCTTCGCGGCCGCGCCCGTACCTACCTGCTCATTATCCGCACCGACGCCTTGTCGGCAAGCAAGGTGAGCGAAAGCTTGAAGCAGGCGCACGCCCATGTCCGTAGCCGTACGACGGGCGGCGAGACTGTTGAAATCACGGCGAGCGTGTTCGTTTGGTTTAACATCAACCGCGACATCGACAGCCGCATTGCCGCCATTGAAGGTGTGAGCAACTGTATGTTGGTCGAATACACGGGCGATATCTGATCTCTTTGCAATCATTCCAAGGAAAGGAGGGCGAGCCTTGTTTCGTTCCGTGAATAAATCAAAATGTATCGTTGCGGCCGGCTTGGTGGTGCTGCTTGTTGCCGTTTTTCTGGGATATCGGCACATGGATCGAGCTTACGTAGAGCCGCCCGATGCCTATGGCACTCCTATCAGCGTAGAGGCCTTTTCCAAGGGCTATGATGCGATTTTGGAAGAGCTGAGTGCACCGCCCGAGGCATCAGCGCCGACGCCTGTCGTCGAATTGATCCGCTTTTCAACGGATGCAACCGGCAGTGCTTTTCTGAAGGGCGATCAAACACTCGAAATGAGCGCAACCGACGGTGCAACGCGTATTTATTATACGACGGACGGAAGCGATCCCCGTACGAGTGACAGCATCCGTCGCTATATTGAGCCGCTGAAGCTCAAGGCGAGCCGAGGGGCACCTGCTGTATATCATATCGCCGCTGCGGCCTTTTACGGCAGCAGCAACAGCTGGTCGGAGGTGACCTACCGCACCTATTTTGTCGGCAAAAACATCGACGATCAATTCCGGGTGATGGTCTATTCCATCACCGCTCCCGAGGAATCCTTGTGGGATCCGGTCACCGGCGTATTACATAACAATAATCAGTTCCAGCACGGTCGTGCGTGGGAACGTGAGATACAGGTTCAATTGTTTGATTCCGACGGCACGCTGATGTTTGACATGCCGGCGGGTATCCGCATTTACGGCGGCTATTCGCGTGCGCACGTGATGAAGTCCATGCGTATCATCGCCCGCCCCGAATATGATGCACTACTGGACGATTTTGATTCCATTGATCTGTTCGGTCTGCGCTATGACGACGAAGGCGTTTTGATGGATCATTTCGAGGACCTTGTCATTCGAAACACCGGCAACGATTTCGGCGATGCGCATTTGAGAGACGAGTATATCCATACGCTCATGGCACAGCAGGGCTTTGTTTTTACCGAGCCCGTCCGTCCTTGTCTGGTCTATATCAACGGCGAGCTGTACGGCTTTTTCTGGACGCATGAGCCGTATAAGGAGTCGTATTTCGAGCGCCGCTTCGATTCCTATGGCTATCAGGGCGAGTTCGTTGTGCTGGACGGCCACGAGCGAAATAAATCGCCCGACGGAAAAGAGCATGACGGCTTTGATCCTCTCGAGGACTATAACGCCATGCTGGCGCTTTCCGAAAAGGATCTGACGATCGATGAAAACTACGAGGCGCTGTGCCGCGTGCTTGACGTTGACAGCTATCTGCGGCTGAATGCGACCATGTCGCTGGTCAATAACGGCGACTGGCCTCAAAACAATAACCGTGTGTTCAAGTATTTTGCCGCTGAGGGCGAGGACTTTTCGGACGTGTACGGTATGGACGGTAAATGGTATTTCGTGCCGCACGATACGGACTGGGGCTTGCGGCATAATGCAGTTGAAAACACGTTGCTACGCTATTATGATACGAACGCGATCCAGTACAGTCCGCTGTTTTGCCATCTGATGGAGAGAGAAGACTGCCGCCAAACCTACGTGACCTATTTTGTAGATATGATGAACGGTGCGTTTGCGCCCGATCATATGGAAGACGTGTTGGACGACATGGTGGATGAAATGCGTGACGCGCTGGCATTGTATCTGGACGAAAGCCCGTACGTCCCTGCCAATTTCGATTTGGATAAATTTGACAGAAAAATTGAAACCTTACGTACCTACGTGCTGATTCGCACCGAGATGATGCTGATGAACGTGGACGCGGTGTATGAGCTGGGAGAGGCGTATGAGCTGACCGTTGACGTGCCAAACGGCGCAGGTGTGCAGATCAATACCCTTCGCCACCAAGGGGATTTTGAGGGAACGTACTACGAAAACTACGACACGATCCTTCGTCCCATTGTGCCGCTTGGTCATGAGTTTGATCATTGGATCATCAACGGCAAGCCGTATTATCTTGAAGAAAAAACGATTCCGCTCAAAGCCATAGAGCAAGGCAAAGTCGAGGTGACGATGGTCTTGCGCCCGAAAAAACAGCTGTATATCAGCAAAATCGATTATATGGACGGCGAGGATTATATTGTCCTGACCAACTATGGCAGTGAGGACGTGTCCACGCTGGGCTACGGCCTGACGGACGACAGTACGCTTGGTGTGCGCTTCCGCTTGCCCGTTATGACCGTCAAGGCAGGTGAGTCGGTCGTTATCTACGGAAAGAATTACGATCCTACGGCGGCGCTGCGGCAGTTGCAGTTGGAATTCAATTTTTCTCGTGACGAAACGGTATGGTTGACCTATACCGATCCCTCGACGATGCAGACCACTACGGTGGACAGCGTCAGGTTGCCAAAATTGCATGAGGGCTATGTGTATGAGAGAAACGTCTATGACGGTCGTTTTTACGAAATACCAAAGTAATTTGTTACAAGGAGTTTTGCTATGGCAGACGAAAAAGCTGTGCTTGCTCGTGCACGGGATTATATGCGTGAGCTGTCCGAGGGGCGCGATCCGCTGACGGGCAGAGAGGTGGATGACGAGGTGCTCTCCCAGCCCCGACTGCGCCGTTGCTTTGCTTTTGTTGCGGCTTATCTTCAGCGTGAGCTGGTGCGCGCGGCAGATGCGGACGATGCCTTCATTCCCACCGACGAGCAGGCGGCAAGCATATGCTGTGAGGAGGATATTCCTGCGGCGGAATTTTACGAGCGGCTCAATGCCGCAGCCGTGGCGGCAGGCAAGCCCCCCATTCCACCGCGCACCATCAATCATTTTCTGATGCAATCGGGCTTTGCGGACGGACGGGTGGAGAGCGTGTTCGTCGAGCGCAGAGTGTTGCGCGCAGGCGAGAGGGCGGAGGAGGTTGGCATTTACGATAAGCCCCGTCTTTCCCCTCGCACGGGCGCGCTGACGTACACCTTGATGTTTCCGCCCGAAACACAGCATTGGTTGCTACGGTGCCTGCCTGCCATTTTGACACCCATGGAGGAAAAGAACGGGGAGGGCAGGGAATGATCGACATTTTATATGAGGACCAATTTCTTCTCGTCTGCATCAAGCCCGCGGGCGTGCTGTCCCAACCCGACGCTACGGGCAGTGGTGAGGATATGCTCTCCCTTTTGCGCGACCAACTAAAAGCGCGCGATGGCGTTGAGCCCTATATCGGACTTGTCCATCGCCTCGACCGAGGCGTGGGAGGTGTCATGGTGTTTGCCAAGCGGCAGGACGTCGCAGGCGCGCTGTCGACTGCCGTGGCTAACCGCACGTTGATCAAGCAATATCTGGCGGTCGTTCACGGTCAACCGAATGAGGCAAGTGGCGTTTGGAAAGATTTTCTTTACAAGGACGCTGCCAAGAATAAGACCTTCGTGGTCGAGCGTCAGCGCAAGGGCGTCAAGCAAGCGAGCCTTGCCTACGCGACGCTTGCGACGAGGATCGATACTCCTGCAGGAGAGTGCTCACTGTTGCAGATCCGTCTGCACACGGGACGCACCCACCAGATCCGCGTGCAATGCGCGTCGCGCGGTCTGCCCTTGATCGGCGACGGCAAATACGGCGCCCGCGACCACGGACTGCCCATCGGCCTTTGGTCGTATCGGCTGACCTTCGCCCATCCGCACAAAAAGGGAAAAACAGTGGATATCGCCGCGCTGCCGACGGGAGAGGTATTTGGTTGGTTTGGTGAGATCGAGACGGTAGATTTGAACGAAGCCTAATAATACAATAAGGAGGTCACCTATGAAGAATGCAGTCAAGCTGATGATTTTTGTTCTTGCGTTGGTGTTGCTTCTGTGTGCCTGCGACCCACGCAGATCGCTTTCGCAAGAGGATGCAAGGCAGATTTACACCCATATTTCTGACACGGCAAGCGAGGAGGCGTGCTGGCAGGGCGATTATATTCTCGTCGTAGGAAATAGCGCTTTGATCTGCCGCAACGGACGGACTCAAGCGGCCAAGGGCGGCGATATGACCGCGGAGCAGCTATCCGAGGCGTGGAAACAAAACAAAGAATGGTTACGTCAGTTGTTGGGCAGGATATCGGCGGATGATTTGAAGTGCGACGGATGGCACGCAGGCGGCGTGGGAGATGTATGCAACGTCACCTGGGATCAGGCGGACGTTCCAATTGTTTCAACGATGCTGATGCTGTATGAAAGCGGAACCATCCGCATCACGGTCACGTATACGGCGGAGGCAGAATACGAAAGCGCCGAGATCTATCTGTGCGTGGCGCAAGAGGACGAAAAAAATATTTTTTCCATGCACGGCATTTCCATCGAATCATAAAGAGCGCCCTGCTCACCGTTCGTGTGGGCAGGGCGGAGTTTTTGTGCTATCGAATGAAGATAAGGCGGAAAGAAAAATCCAAATTTTCTACGACTGCTTCTACGGCCTCACACAGTGCTGCGCACGCGCTCGGTGTGCGGCTTGATGCCTATTCTTTGCCTTGTCGCAAAGAATAGGCGAAGAAAGGACACCAAGGCGTTCCCCCTTGGATCTCCCCGGCATTGCCGCTCTTCAAGGATAAAGACGAGAAAGACATATTTGCACTGATGCATCGCTCGCCGCCAAGCCACCACGAGCGGCAGATATCGAAAACAAAAGCCCTTGCTTTCTCCACCTGCCGTGCGTGTTGATAAAGCTTGAAGCACCACATAAGAGGTTATTATGTTTATTTCTTGGTCATTTTTGTAGCGTGGCACGGAAAGGGGGGCCCCGGGGGGAACGCCTGGGCGCGTTTTCTTGGTTCATTCTTTGCCGCGCGGCAAAGAATGAACATTAATACCGCATAGCGAGCGCGCGCAGCAGTGCGAGCCCGTAGAAGAAGTTGTTTGATATAAAAGCATCGCCCCATTCACGAAAGATGAACGGGGCGATGTTCTTATTTTGGTCATTACAACATAAAATTAAGTATCAGAACATGGATTTGATCTTGTCAATGCACTCGCGGCAAATGCGTTTTTCGCCAAAGTAGACCACGTTGTCCGCATTGCTGCAAAACTCACAGGCAGGATGGTACTTCTGAAGAATGATACGGTTATTATCGGTAAAGATCTCCAGGGGGTCTTTTTCCTGGATATCCATAATTTCACGCAGGGCTTTGGGCAGCACAATGCGTCCCAATTCGTCGACTTTTCTTACAACACCGGTAGATTTCATTGTTTGCTCCTTTCAAACTTGTCGTTTCTTGACTGTCGGTACACACATTATACGATAAAAACCGTACTTTGTCAATAGTTTTATCCTAATTTGTGACAAAAATTGTATATAAAATGTATAACTTCCTGTTTTTTCCTGTTTTGATTGGTTTTTTACAATTATTTGGGAGAAATAAGGAGAAAAAAGACGACGAAGGGGGGCTTTTATGTTAGGTAAGGTGTTTGGTGTGATCGTTTTGGTCGCGGTTACCTTCGGTTTTTGGGCCGGAACAGGCGAGGAAATGGCGAGTGCGGCCTTGAATGGCGCGGGGAACGCCATCGAGTTGACGCTGACACTTGCAGGCATGATGTGCCTGTGGTGCGGCATCATGCAGGTGCTCGAGGAGGCGGGGGTTATGCGCCGCTTGACCCGTCTTTTGCACCGACCGTTGGTCTTTTTCTTTCCCGATGCGGCGCGACGCGGGGAGGGGATGGAGGAGATCTGTGCCAATTTTGCCGCCAATATGCTCGGGATCGGCAATGCGGCGACACCGATGGCCTTGCGAGCACTGGAAAAGATGCAATCCGGCAATCCCGATCCCGAGACGGCGACGGGAGATATGATCACGCTGACGGTGCTCAATACCTGCTCGGTCGCTCTCCTTCCCTCGACTATATTGGCTCTGCGGCAACAGGCAGGAGCGACGCGCCCCTTTGAGGTGGTGGTGCCCATCTGGATTTGCTCGTTTGCTTGTGCGATGCTGGGCTTGCTGATCACGCGCCTGCTGAGAGGAAGAGAAAAATAGAAAGAAGGCTACGCACCTTGATTGAAGGACGTAGCCTTTTGAAATTACGATTCTTTTGGCGTGTAGGTCAGGCAGTCATAGACACAGCTGTCTGCTACTTTGCCGACCGCTGTTGCGGTTTGGGCATCGTATACGAACAAGGAGAAGTGCCAATCCTCGGGCCGCGTGTCCAAATGATTGAAGATCTTTTGCATGACGCCCTGTGCTTTTTGAGCATCAAAGTCAGCATCCGCTCGGAAGCGAATGACAAATACGCTGGCAAAAAAGGTGGAGGACACAATTTTTCGAACCAGATATACACGCGAGACCTGCCCGTCTGATACGTTGTGGATATATGCAAGAATACTGTCTAACATTTCTCGGGGCATCGTATCGGGAACGAGATTGTCGTTGGCTTGCAATACAGAGATCTTATCATATTGATCGGTTTGGAACTGATGAAGCTCAATGGCGCGTTCACGGTAGTCGTCCAATTCTTGCTGTAATCCCATGCGGCAGCAGAAGTTGCCGATCAGCTCCAGGCCGTCCTCAACGTAATTGTTGTTGAGCTCAATGGCGCGGTAGATGTGATCAATGCCTGTTTTGTCGTAGCGACGAAGCAGAAGCGCCCCCTTGGTCATGTGTGCGTGAGGCGTGGCAAATTGGTTTTCGGTTTCCGAAATAATGCGGTCGCATAGCTGCTCCAGTTCCTCGTTGAAATCCAATGCCAGCAAGGCATCTATGACAGGGCGTGCTTCTTCGGCCGCCACGGCACGATCAGCCGCCCGCCATTGCTCAACGATCTTCAAGGGAGCCAGATAGACCTCTTGGCGTTCTTTTTCGTAAGCATCCTTGCGAGCCTCATAGTTTTCACGGTCGAGCGCGATTTTGGCCTTTTGACATTCTTCGTAATAAGTACCGTTGTCGGGCGGCAGGATTACATCAAAATCCGTTTCTCCCAGCGCCTGCAGGCGCAAGCGGAAAATGGGATGAGAGGCGTTGCGAGGCTGAATCTCGCGCATCAAAAGCTCCTTCCAAAAGTCCTGCCGTTGCTTGATGGCGCGGCGGAAGCTATCGCAAAGCAGTGTGGCTTGATTCTGGCGCATCTGTTCGGGCGCGAAGTAATGCTCGATAAAATCAGGCATTTCGTTATCAAATAGATCCGAAAAGGCGATCTTGGCAAGTGCGCCGGATGCGATTTTGGGATCGCCGTGGGTCAGAATGGCGCTATCAGCGATCTGCTCGATGGAAACGGAGGAGGTCAGACGGTAGAAAATGTATTCGTAAACATATAGAACGTCGAAGAAGGAGAACAAAATGCCCAAAAGAGAGGTGCCGGTGTTTTGAGGCTGATCTGTGATATAAGCGAAGAGTCGAAATTCGCGGTCGGTGGGGTTGCCGTCCTTGGTCAGGTGGGCAAATTCGTGCAGAAGAATCTGATATAGCTCCTCCTCGCTCAGTACGTCCAGTAGCATGATGCCCAATTGCAGTGAATACGTCTTGCCGATTTTGGCAATGCCGGCGTTGCAGTTGGAAAGAAGCACGATGCGAATCTCACCGTCCTTGCCGAGAGCGCGGGCGGCGCGGTGTGCCAGCGCGTGCAGTGTGGGATAGTCGGCAGGATTGGTATAGCCTTCAAACTTGAATTTGGGTTCGCCGATTTGGACACGGTTGAAGTAGCCGGCCAATATATACAGAGGAAAGATGGTGAGTCCGTAGGAGGCGCCGCCGATGCCCATGCCGAACGCGATGAACATACTGATCAGCAAAATCAGTGCCGAATATACACCGATGGCACAGCGCAAAAAGACGATCTTGCGCACGGCACGAGGCAGATCGGCCTGTGCGCGGTCGCGGCGTTCAAGATAATACTGCTGTGCCTGACGGACGCTCATTTCCTTGTTTTTCTTATACAGGCGAACGGCGATGACGTTGAACACGATCATGACAACGATCAAGCCGATCGCGCCCAATGCGACGAAACCAAGCAGATCGATCACGGCTTCGCTGAACATAGGGCGAAGCAATGCGCCAAGGACGGCACACAGCAGCGTGAGTATAATGGCCGCGACCAGGCGGATTACCGGTGCGCGGGAGGGTGCTTGTTGCTTTTGCTCTTGCATGAAATAGACTCCTTTTTATACCTTGGGGTTTGTTACGGTTAGATTTCTATGAGATCCTTAATGATCTCCCCGGCCATGATCAGCCCTGCCGATCCCGGCACGTAGGATATGCTCCCGGGGGTCGATCTCCGCGGCGCGGGTGCGTCGGACACCGATGCTTGCTTTGGCGTGCGAGGCTCTTCTCTGGAATAGACTACCTTCATGTGGTTGATGCCTCGCTTGCGCAACTCAATGCGCATGACACGAGCTAAGGGGCACACACTGGTCTTGGAAATGTCGGCAACCTCAAAGGCGGTGGCGTCCAGCTTGTTTCCCGCGCCCATGGCGGCAATGATAGGAACGCCTGCTTGGTGGGCACGCACGGCAAGGTCGAGCTTTGCGCTGACGGTGTCGATGGCGTCGGCAATATAGTCGTAGGCGGAAAAGTCAAAGTTCGTGGCATTCTCGGGCAGATAAAAGGTGGGCAGTGCGCGCACGCGACAATCGGGATTGATGTCGCGGATGCGCTCGGCCATAACATCGACCTTCAGACGTCCGACCGTCGAATGCAGAGCAATGATTTGACGGTTGATATTGGAGACGGATACGGTGTCATTGTCGATCAGATCCAGTGCACCGACACCGGCGCGAGCCAAAGCCTCGGCTACGTAGCCACCCACACCGCCGATGCCAAAGATGGCAATACGAGCTCCTGCCAGCTTTGCGAGTGCCGGTTCGCCCAGCAACATGGCAGTGCGTGAGTTTTGTCCGTTTTGCATGACGACCTCCTGAAATATTCAAATGTATTTACAGTATCATTATAAACGAAGGCGGCTTCGTTGTCAAGCGTTTCATATCCGTTCGTCGCGCTTCATACATTAAAAATAAAAGGCGAGGAGGGATGATATGAAACGCTATTTGATGCTACTGGGTACTCGACCGGAGGCGATCAAGCTGTGCCCATTGATTTTGGAGCTGCGCCGCCGCACGGACGTACAGCTTCGTGTGGTGCTGACGGGACAGCATCGCGATATGCCTGCACCCGTGTTGACGTTTTTTGGTGTATGTCCCGATGCGGATCTTGGCGTGATGACGCAAGGGCAGACGCTGCAGAGCTTATCCGAGCGGCTGTTGACGGCGATCTCACGGGATATGCAAATAAGTGGCTTTGCCCCCGATGCTATCCTCGTTCATGGCGATACGACCACGGCCTTTATTGGGGCACTGTGCGCGTTTTATGCGGGGATTCCCGTGGTGCATATTGAGGCAGGATTGCGTACGGGAGATATCTCTGCCCCTTTTCCCGAGGAGTTCAACCGCCGCGCCATTGATGCCATGAGCCGCATTCACTTTGCCCCAACTGCACAGGCCAAGACACGCTTAATGGCGGAGGGGCACAAAGAAACACGCGTGTTCGTTGTGGGAAACACGGCGACAGACGCACTTCGACTGTGTCTGGAACGACCCTGTGAGCATCCGCTGCTTGATATGGTGGGGGAGCGGCGTCTGATCCTGCTGACTGCTCATCGCCGTGAAACAGCGCCCGAGCAAAGGCTTGCGTTGTTTCGCGCCATTCGCGAGGAGCTTGAGGGGCGACGGGATACGGTTGCGATATTTCCCGTTCATCCATCGCCTGTCATACGCGAGGCGGCAGAGGCAACGTTCGTCGGATGTGACAATGTCAAGCTGACCGATCCGCTGGATGTTCCCATTATGCAGCACCTGCTCGCTCGTACTACGCTGCTGCTGACCGATAGCGGAGGACTGCAGGAGGAGGCGACCTATCTTGGTGTTCCAACGCTGGTTTTACGAGAGATGACCGAACGCCCCGAGGGTGTGGCGGCGGGAGTGCTTCGCTTGGTCGGAACGGATGGGAGAGGCGTACGAGCAGCACTTTCGGAATTGCTTGAGAATGAGCAGGCGCGGCGTCATATGGCGCGTCCTTCTGACGCATACGGCGACGGTTATGTCAGCGTTCGCATCGCGGCGATTCTTGCGGCGTTAGCCGAGGCGAGTGAGCTGTGAGTGCAATGAGAGCGTTGATTGACGGGCTCAGCCGCGCAAGTGTTTATCTGATTCCTTTGCTGCTGTGTGGCGTGGGGCTTCTTATGCTTGGTGGCAAACGTCCCTATTTTGACGCGTTTGTCAAAGGCGCACGCTCGGGCTTGCAGACGGCGGTGCGTCTGTGCCCGACGCTGACGGCCTTACTGGTAGCTATTGGTATGCTGCGCGCGTCTGGCGCGGTGGAGCTTGTCGGGCGGTGGCTGTCCCCTCTCTTTTTGGCACTTGGCGTGCCGAGTGAGCTGCTGCCGCTTTTGCTTACCCGTCCCTTTTCGGGGAGCGCCGCGACTGCGACTTACGCCTCTTTGCTGGAATCGAGCGGTGCAGACAGCTTTGCCGCCGCGTGTGCATCGGTCATTATGGGTAGCTCGGATACGGCCGTTTATGTGATATCGCTGTATTTTTCCTCGATCGGCGTCAAGAAAACGCGCTATACCTTGCCTGTTTCCCTGTTTTTGATGCTGTTTTGCATCTTCTTTTCCTGCTTTTTGGTCCGTCTTTGTTTGAAATGAGTCAAATTTGGCAATGCTTGGTACGTATCAATGACGAAGGACGGAGGACGGTATGGTCAAAGGAACGCACAAGCAAATGGTGGTGGTCAGAACCAACGGAAGCGCCTATTACGAGCAGGCATATTTCGTTTTGCGGGAGGGCAGGGCAAGCGATGCAGAGGCGGAGCGTACAATGATGGCCGAGGCAAACCGCATTTTGCATGAAAGTCAATTGATGCCGCAGCCTGTCTGCCGTGCCAAGCCTTCTCGCCGTGTCTGCTTTATCTGGGGCATGATCGCAGGTGCGATGATTGGTGCGGTGCTGATACTGACGGTGTTTTTGCTGTTGTGAGTCAGACTATTGACAAACGGGGAAGAATGGTATATAATTAATGATACTGTTTTTGTTCGTGTTTCATCGGGCGAGCATCATTTGTCGTCCGTATGCTTCCTCTCGCGCGTTGTGATCGTTTGACGCCAATGGGGACGCGGTCGCTCTGACCGCTTAAAAAATGAATGAAAAAGAGACGGACAGCCCGCGACAAGGGGGATTTTTTGCGTATTCTCCAAGCCCTTTTGTCGGCAGGCTCGCTTTTGCGTGCCGTGGATGCTTGTCTTGCTCAACGATAACAGTAACGATACTTACATTAAAAAATACAAGGAAAGGAGACATTATCAGTTTATTTATGGTCAAACAAGCAAAAAAACAAGATAATACCCCCGATGCGACCAAACGTACACCGTCAGCGCGTGGACGCGCCAAGACGACCGGCGCACATCACCGCCGCAATGACACCCAAAGCACCGGAAATGCACATGACCGTATCAGCGATCCCCCTGCACTCATTCCCAGCTTTTCTTCGGTTGAAAAGCCCAAGGCGAGCAACCGCAAAACGACACCGAGCCGCAAGCGCGAAATGAACCGTACCAGCGTGGATATTCTGGATACGGTGAGCAGTATGGAATCTGTGCCTGCCAAAAAACGAGAAACGCGCAAAACGGCGATCGAAAATAAAGCGTCTAAGTCAACAGCAAGCAAAGCGGCCAAAAGCACCGCAAGCAAGGTGACCAAGCCCGTTCAACCCACCGTTGAGGTCGAAGCACCGGTGGAAAAACCAAAGCGCACCGAGAAAAAGCGAACGAGCACACCGCCTGTTGACCCTGATGCCAAGCTACGTGTGATCCCGCTTGGCGGGTTGAGCGAGGTCGGTAAAAATATCACTGTCATTGAGTACGGTGAGGACATCATTGTAGTTGACTGTGGCATGGGTTTCCCTGACGAGGATATGCCCGGCATTGATTTGGTCATTCCCGATATCACCTATCTGGAAAATAACAAGGAGCGTATCCGTGGTATATTCCTGACGCACGGACACGAGGACCATATCGGTGCTATTCCGTACGCACTTCGCACCATTAATCCCCCCATTTACGGTACGAGATTGACACTGGGCATCATTAAAAACAAGCTCACAGAGCACGTGCTTGCCAATACCCCCAAGCTGTGTGAGGTCAAGGCGGGCGACGTAATTGGGGCGGGCGCGATGAGTGTGGAGTTTATTCATGTCAATCACTCGATTGCAGACGCTTGCGCGCTGGCCATCAAAACACCGCTGGGCACGATATTGCACACGGGTGACTTTAAGCTGGATACCTCGCCTATTGAGGGCGAAATGATGGATCTGACGCGTCTGGGCGAGTTGGGACGCGAGGGCGTGTTGCTGCTTATGTGCGAATCGACCAACGCCGAACGAGGTGGGTTTACCCCCTCGGAGCGCAAGGTCGGTGAGTCGCTGGAATACATTTTCAGCAAGCATCAAGACAAGCGATTGGTCATAGCGACCTTTTCGTCCAACGTCCACCGTGTACAGCAGATCATTGACACCAGCGCACGCCACGGCCGTAAGGTCGCGGTCACGGGGCGCAGCATGACCAACATCATGGGAGCCGCCATTGAGCTTGGCTATATGAACGTACCCTCGGGCGTGCTGATCGATCTGTCCGACATCAAGCGCTATCGCCCCGAGGAGCTGACCATCGTTACCACGGGTAGTCAGGGCGAGCCCATGTCGGCACTGTACCGCATGGCCTATTCGGATCATTCCCAGATTACGCTTGGACAACAGGATTTGGTGGTGCTGTCTGCCAGTGCGATTCCCGGCAATGAAAAGCTGGTCGGTCGCGTCATCAACGAGCTGACCCGCACCGGCATCAAGGTCATGCATGAGTCGGCCGTGGCCGTTCACGTGTCGGGACACGCCTGCGGCGAGGAGCTTAAGCTCATGCAAGCGCTGACAAAGCCCAAATACTTTATGCCCATTCACGGCGAATACCGCCATTTGATGGCCAACCGTGATATCGCACTGTATATGGGAATGGAAAGCAAGGATATTTTCGTATCGGATATCGGACATGTGCTGGAGATCGACCGTAAGGGCGCGCGCTTTACGCAAGAGGAGATTCCCTCAGGGCGCGTGTTGGTCGACGGCTACGGTGTCGGCGACGTGGGCAATATCGTTCTGCGCGACCGATTGCATTTGGCACAGGACGGTTTGATCGTCATTGTGGCTACGTTGAGCGAGGATACGGGCATGCTGCTCTCTGGCCCTGACGTTGTGTCTCGCGGCTTCGTGTACGTGCGCGAGTCCGAGTCGCTGATGGAAGAGGCGCGCACCGTTGCCAACACCGCTATTATGGAAGGATTGAAGGGCATGGGCAGCTACGTTGACCGCATGGCACTCAAAAAACGAATTAAGGATGACATGACCAAATTCTTGTATGCCAAGACGGGACGCAAACCGATGATCCTGCCTGTGATCATGGACGTTTGATGATGATTGTATGACAAAAAATGGGGATTTTGCTCACATTGTGTAAATATCTTCGCAAAATCCCCAAAAGTTTTTAATTTGTTCATATTTTGTTCAAAAAACAAACACGCAAATCATGTATAATACATAAGATTATGGGATAGGGGCACTGCCGCCTGTTCCAACCAAAAATATTTTATCAAAAGGTGGACCCAAAACATGGGAAAAGGTACAAGAAACAGACAAGACCGCGCGCAGGTGCAGGTAAAGGCTCCCGCAAAGACGGTTAAGAATCAAAACAAGTCCGTATTTTACGGTACGTTGGCTATGGGCATTTTTGCCATCGTTCTGGTCGTATCTCTGCTGTTTAACGCATTGATCGGCGCAGGCGTTTTTATGCGTGCAAGAACGACCGCTGAAACCGACGATTTCTAGGTCAACGGTGCAGTGATGTCGTATTACATTCATTCTTCGTATTCTTCTTACGTTGATTATTATCAGCAGATGTATTCGTCCTTCCTGTCGGGATCTTCGTCGATGTCGGTTTACACCCTCATCGGTATTGACCCCAACGTCAGCCTGAAGAAGCAGGTCAAGGACTCCAAGACGGGCGAGACGTGGTTCCAGTATTTTGCGCAGGAAGCAACCACGCAGGTCGAGGAAATTTTGGTCTACTGCCAGGCAGCAAAGGCTGCAGGTGTTGAGCTGGACGAAGAGGATCAGGCATCTATCGATATGCAGATTCAGTATCTGGAGCTGTATGCACAACTCTATGGCTATTCCTTCAATTCCTATCTGAACAACCTGTACGGACAGGGTGTCAAGGAGAGAGACGTTCGCAAGGCGCTCGAGCTGAGCACGCTGGCATCTAAGTTTGCACAGCAGATCCAGGACGGCTATCACGATGCCGCTACGCTGGAAACGGTTGAGAAGTTCTTCAACGAGAATAAGAATGACTATATCAACGCTGATTATCTGAGCTACACCTTCAAGGTCACGCTCAAGGAGCTCAAGGCTTTGACCGAGAACAAGGACAAGACCGATGCAGAGCTGAAGGAAATCTACGCCGAGAAGAAGAATGAGCTGATCGCTAAGGCAGAGGCTTTGGCAGCGCTCAAGACGGCGGACGAGTTCAAGGCTCACGTGAAGGAGCTGTGGCTGACCGAGAACAAGGAAAACTTGCACAAGAAGTATTACGATGAGGCTTTGAAGACGGCCAAGGGTGAGACCGAGGACGAAAAGAAGGCTGATGCAACCAAGACGGCTGATGAAAAGGTCGAGAAGGACGCACAGGATTATCTGGAAACGCTGCTCAAAGAGGAGTATGCACATCCCGGTGAAGATAATTTGGATAAGAATGAGCTGGCAAAGTGGATCTTTGGTAAGGGCGACGTTGCCGCTGCTACCGTGAACTCCACCAAGCAGATCACGACTGACGCTGATAAGGATGTAACGGATGAGTCCAAGAAGACCTATTCGTACTCCATTACCGTTTACTTCCTGACCCGTGCCGCTTCTCGCGTTGAGGATACGACCCGTACCTTCTCGTATATGCTGATGACGGGCGGTAAGGATGGCTTCACCGAGGAGCAGGCTAAGGCCGCATTGAATCTGTTTAAGAAGGGTGAGACCACCAAGGAAAAGCTGGAAGAACTGGCTAAGACCGAGCCTTACAAGAAGTCTACCTTTAACACGCTGGAGGAGGTCAAGGAAGGCTCGACCGGTACGGATGAGGTTGATGAGTGGCTGTATACCGCTGACCGTGCTGCAGGAGACTTTGAGCTGATCACCTACAAGATGACGGACAGCACCACTAAAACGGAAACGACTTACTATATCATCGTCTTTGTCGATGAGATCGGTCCGGAAGAGTGGTACATCGACGCTCGCGATGGTATGGTTGCTGACCAGATGGAATCCTATTATGAGGATCTTTCCAAGACCCACGCCGTCACCATCAACCAGAAGGCTATCGATAAGACGCGCGTCTGATCCAAGATCAATCGCACGAGGAAAACGGGCTGCTGCACAATCGTGCGGCGGCCCGTTTGATCGCTTGATCAGGACGAATAAAACGCGTAGTGCACGGACAAAATACGTCCGTGCGGCATAGGATGAAATAGACACGTGACGCCACGGGTGACTGACAAGTGACAGAAAGGATGAAGGATCATGGTTTTGGATGCAAAAAATACAACGCTCTCTTACCGTTGCCCCAAATGTGGCGCGGCGGTTATGAGCGGTATCAATATGTTTTCGCTGACGGCCGATATGCTCAAGCTCAAATGCAGCTGTGGTGAGAGCGATATGGTGATCGTCAACAACAAGGACGGCAAGGTACGATTGACCGTTCCGTGCATGCTGTGCGCTTCGCCTCACCATTTCACGCTGAACAAAACGCTGTTTTTTGGCAAGGATCTGTTCTGTATGCCTTGCCCGTACACGGATATCAACATCTGCTGTGTGGGCGACGAAAATCACGTCAAGGCAGAGATGTCACGCTCCGAGTTGGAGCTTTTGCAGTTGCTGGAGGAAAACGGTCTGGCTGATTTTCACGATTTACAAAGCGGCGAGGATGCTTCGTTCCCAACGGATCCACAGGTGAGAGATATCGTTCTGTTCGTCATTCATGATCTGGATGCGGAGGGCAAGATCAAATGCCATTGCACCGATGCGGCGGATGACAGAGCGTATGATGCCGACATCGAAAATGGTGGTGTCCGCGTTACTTGCCGCGCTTGCGGCGCGTCGCGCTTGATCCCGACAGACTCCAGCTTGGCAGCGCATGATTTTTTGCATTGTGATAGCTTGGACCTGACCGTCGGTGACGACAACTAACAATCGTTGTTGGCATTACTGCGTAAAGAAAAAAATCCCGGATGACGGGATTTTTTCTTTTTTTGACTTTACAATGGGACAAAAGATGTGCTATACTATACACAGAATAGATTGCTTTGGCACACAAGGAGAGAGCTATGACGAGCAAAGAACGGTTCATCGAAATATTCAAAACCAATATCAAGCGCGAGGGCGCGGAGGAATTGTTGAATTTCCTCCTGTCCGATCACAGCGATTTTTTCACCGCACCCGCATCTACCCGTTTTCATGGGGCATACGAAGGAGGACTGCTTGAGCACAGCCTGAACGTATATGATTGTCTATGCGATATTTTGGCGCGTCCCCGTATGCAGGATGTGTATGGGATCCATTACAGCGCGGAAAGTGCGGCAATTGTCGCGCTGCTACACGATTTGTGCAAGGTAAATTTTTATAAGGTCAGCTTTCGCAATGCCAAGGATGAAAACGGCAAGTGGGTGAGCGTGCCGTATTATACAATTGAAGACACCTTGCCTTACGGGCACGGAGAGAAGTCGGTTTATATTATTTCGGGCTATATGAGATTGACCCGCGACGAGGCCTTTGCCATTCGTTATCACATGGGATTTTCGGGTCCCGAGGATGCCAATCAGGTCGGCCGCGCCTTGGAAATGTTCCCGCTGGCCTACGCGCTTTGCATGGCGGACATGGAAGCGTCCTATTTCCTTGAGGACGTCAATGGGCCGAAGAAATTAAAGTAAGAGGACGATTTACGTGGGGGAACTTCTTAAAAGAAGTTCCCCCACACCCCTTCAAGAATTTTGAAGGGAATATATTATGGCAAAAGGGGAAACTGTGTGCGCTATCCTCAGCTATAGCTGCCGCAAGCTCGTGGGCCCCCTCCCACTCGCTCTACAATGATAGCAATGGAGATGTATATGAATAACAAAAATTATATTCAATGGATCAGAAGTAAAGTTGGACATGAAAAAATCATGCTTGTCCATGCGGGCGGGTGTATTTTTAATGAAAAAGGAGAAGTGTTGCTCCAGCGGAGAGGTGATTGCAATCTATGGGGCTTTCCCGGGGGAACGGTCGAGCTTGGCGAAACGCCTCAAATGGCGGCCAAAAGGGAAGTGAAGGAGGAAACGGGCTTGGACGTTGAGGTTGGAGGGCTGATAGGCATATATACCGATTTCAATGTCGTGTGTTCTAACGGAGATCAATTTCAAAGCATTTTGATGGCATTTGAACTTACTGCAGTCGGTGGGGAGTTGCTTTGCGATAACCACGAAACCTTGGAGCTGCGCTATTTTCCTCTCAACCACATGCCCAAATTATTCTGCAAGCAGCACGAAGAAATATTAAACGATATTAAGCAAAAAAAATAAGCGCAGAAACCCGCAAAACTTTTTGCTTTGGCATACCTGCCGCTCGTATTGGCTTTGCGGTGGGCGATGCACTTTGAGATTTTATGTTTTTCTCCCGATCCCGCTTTGTAGAGCGGCACGGGAGGGAGTTCCAAGAGGGAACGTCTTGGCGCGTTTTCTTGGTTCGTTCTTTGCCGCGCGGCAAAGAATGAACATAAATGCTGTCCCCGAGCGCGCGTAGCTGTGCGAGGCTGTAGGAGAAATAGTTTGAGATTTTGTATAAATAAAATAACCGGAGAGAACATTTCCAGTCCTCTCCGGCTTCATTTTTATCTGATTTTCCTGCACTCCATATAATATCTCTTGTCCTGCGCATGTCCCATCGAAAACGTCTTTCGAGGCAATGCGCCGTCGTAAATCACCGAGCGGAACAGCTGGGACTTCTCCATACCGTCGAACAGAAATCCAATGGTATTTGGCTTTTTGACCAGCGCCTCGGTGGATTCCTTACCGTGTATGTAATCGACCGACGCTTCGGGATGTGTTGACAGATACTCGTCAATAAACGTCTGAAGCGTGCCGACCGTCAATTGCTGAACAGGGCGATCAATGGTAACGTCATGCGAGGTATACAGCCCTCCCTCGGGCAGGGAAACCAAGCATTTGATGCTCTGCGGTGCGGCAGTGCCGTTCAATGCGGCAACATAGGAGCGAAGGCTATCCAACACGTCAGTGGGGTCTACGTCGAACATTACGCGGTAAATGGGCTCGAAGAACAAGGCCGTATCGTGTAGATTGACGATTTCAACCAGGGCATAGCGAGCAGGGTGATCGGCTGCGGCTTGCGCTCCGATCTTTGTTTTGATCTCCTCAAAGGCAGCCTTGGCTGTGGCCAACGAGTGATTGCCGTCGCCAACGGCAAAGAGTAGCGGAGCGAGATTGGCATCGCCGTAACGGGCGGCCATGGCCTCGGGGGTAACGAGAGCCTCCAGCGCATCCAAAACGCGGGATTGTTCCTCCTTGGTCAGAAAATGCCCCTTGATGTGACCGCCGCATAGCATCAGATCGGTATCGTAAGCGATTTCGTGGGGGGCGTTGTCCTTGAACAGCGGCTCAAGAACAGTTGCGTCGGGGTCGTCGATCAGCAGCATGACGTGGGGCATTTCCAGCGGAGCGTCGCGGCGGACGGCCACGCGGGGTGGGATGCGTTCGAGCACCGTGCCCTCGGTGGCACGGATGAGGGAGGTCGCCCCCTTTTGATAGTCGTATTGCTCCAGATCGATCATGGCGACGAGTCCGTGGCGGACAGTGCCTTCAAATTGGGTACGTTTCACCGCGATCATGGCATTTTTATGACAGATCAGGTGGTTAGCCAGCGCCGCGTCCATGGTCGCATGGATGGAGGGAAGGCGCTCGGTGGTTTCAGATAGGTAAACCTCGGGCAGCATCATACGCAAGGTAGAGGGGGCGTCGCCGACCAACTTGTCGGCCTGTTGCCAGTAATGTGGCTCGCTGGTGAATTGGTCGCAGGCGATGGTTGCCCAACGGCCTTGCTCTATCATATCGCGCGCAGGCAGCAGAATATCTGCCGGCAGACAGCAAGTATTGCTCATTGACGGTTCTCCTTTCAAAAAACACACGCGGCGGCGAAATGTCGGTTGACAGCGTGGTGCGACTGTGTTACAATAATTATATGATATTTCTGTCGAAAAATCAAGACCTATGTGAAAATTGAGGTGATTGCTATGCTGCTGTTTTTTCTGCGTCACGCCGATCCCATTTATTCGCCCGACCAATTGACTCCTTTGGGGCATCGCCAAGCTGAGGCTCTGGCCAAGCGTCTTGGTGCGTATGGGCTGGATCGCATCTATTCGTCCACGGCTAAGCGGGCGATGCAAACGGCACAGCCTACCTGCGAGCTGCTAAAAATGGACATGACAACGCTGGATTGGTGCCACGAGCAGCATGTTTGGGATGAATTAACGGTGACTGACGAGTCAACGGGCAGACTGACATGGTGCTTTTATCATCAGCCCACCATCAAGCAATTGATTAGCCCTGAGGTGCGGATGTTGGGCAGGGAATGGTATACGCACTCAGCCTTTGCCCATACGAGCTACGGCGCGGGCATACAGCGTGTTCAGCGTGAGTGTGACGCGTTCATGCTGTCGCTGGGCTATCGTCACGACTACGATGCGTGTGCTTATATGGCAGAGCGACCGAATGACGAAAGAGTGGCACTGTTTGCCCATCACGGCTTTGGCGTGGCGTTTTTGAGTTGTTTGCTTGACATTCCGTACCCCGAAATGGCTCTGCGCTTTGACATCGGGCACTCGAGCATGACGGTGATCGATTTCACCGAAAAGGGCGGCATCGTTATTCCCAAGGTGCTTCAGCTTTCTGGCGATTCGCATTTGTGGCGGGAAGGTTTACCCACCAAATACCAAAATAGAATTTATTTCTGAACGGAGGAAGAGTATGAGACCCGAGCCGAAAGTGGGCGGCGGACCGTTTCGTCCCAAGCAGGACAGACCAAACGATGGTATTCCGCGCCCTGAACGACTCTCTCAGGTGCCACAGTATTTGGGGCAAGTCATCGGTGGATTTTTCAAACGATTGTTATATATCACGCAACTGGTCTGGGAAACGGGACCTTGGATTTTGTTTTTCCTCATTTTCGTTTCGCTGTTCAATGGTTTTATGCCCGTTTTTGGCTCGCTGATCTCGAGCCGTGTGCTGAATGAGCTGCAGGCCGGCTTTGGACAGTCGGTCGATCGGGCGCTGTTCTTGGCCTCGCCTATTTTCGCTATGCTGATCGTGTTGTTTTCGTACCGTATTATCAATGCCGTGCTCGACCGTGTCAAGTCGGCAACGACGCGCATTGCAGGCGAGCGGGTGGTACGTCATATACGATTGAAGATCATGCACAAGGCACGCAAGATCGATCTGGCGGCCTATGATTCGCCGGCCTTCTATGAGAAGCTGGAAAATGCCAACCGTGAGGCGGGACATCGTCCGATTCAAACGCTGTCGGCAACGCTTGGGCTGGTCAGCACCATGATCGGTCTGATTTCGTACATTGTCATTTTGTTCCGTGCGCCCGGTATGTGGTGGTCGGCGCTGGTTATCATTGCGGTATCCGTTCCGTCGGCGATCATCACCTTTACTTACCGTCATAAAAACGTGCGCTATATGCGCTGGCGTTCCAAGGAACGCCGACAGATGGACTACTACTCGGGGTTGATGGTCAATAAGGATATGGTCAAGGAGCTTCGACTGTACGATTTGTCCGATACCTTTATCGACCGTTATGACGACGCATTTGAGCGGTATTATAAGGGTATGCGCCGCTTGATCATCGGAGAAGGTGCTTGGCACGTGGGCATTGCCTTGCTATCCTCCGTTGTCAACTGTGTATTCTTTGCCATGATCGCCTATCGTGTCTTTACGGGGGAGATCATGATTGGTGACTATTCATTGCTCACAGGGGCGCTGACTTCCATCGCGGGTAACGTGTCTACTTTGATTTCGTCGTCTTCGACCGTCTACGAGGGCACGCTGTTTATCGACAATCTGATGACCTTTATGGACTACGAGCAGACGATCGCACCGCGCATTGCTACACCGCTCAAGGTACGTCACGGTGAGCCGCACACCATCGTGTTTGAGCACGTTTCCTTCCGCTATCCGGGTACGGAGCGTGATGTACTCAAGGATATCAACATGACGCTTGTTCCCGGTGAAAGCTTGGTTCTCGTGGGGCTCAACGGAGCGGGAAAGACCACATTGCTCAAGCTGTTGACAAGGCTGTATGACCCGACTGAGGGGCGTATTCTGCTCGACGGCCAGGATCTGCGCGACTATGACGTGCAGGACCTGTACCGCATGTTCGGCATCATCTTCCAGGACTTCGGCAAATATGCGGAGAGCGCGGGAGAAAACATCCATTTTGGCAACATTCATAAAATGGCACAGACGCAAGAGCTGCACGAGGCGGCCGAGGCATCAGGGGCGGCTGAGTTTATCGAGGCTTTCCCACAAGGATATGCGACGCCGCTGATGCGTATTTTCGAGCAGGACGGCATTGAACTTTCGGGCGGGCAATGGCAAAAGCTGGCTATCTCCAGAGCGTTTTACAGCGATTGCGACGTGCTGATCTTGGACGAGCCGACGGCGGCGCTGGATGCCTTGGCTGAGCAGGAGATATACAATCAGTTTGACCGCTTGCGCCGAGGGAAAACAACGATATTTGTATCTCACCGTCTCTCCAGCGCGACGATGGCCTCAAAAATCGTGGTGTTGGAATACGGTCGCATCATTGAAGAAGGTAACCACCGCGCACTGATGGACCGGCAGGGCAGGTATTACGAGCTGTTCAGCACGCAGGCTAAACGGTACAGAGAAGATATTTAAGATAGACGGGAGGGCCTTTGTGTGGCTCTCCTGCTTTCTTTGATAGGAGGTATCCGCAGGATAAATGACGGATATGACACAAAAACTTGCAAAAATCATGAATTGCGATTGACATTTACCTTCAAATATAATATAATATATTCTGTATGTTTATGACTCCACGGACGTTGAATCCGACGTTGTCACCGGGGCCTGCCTGGGGCATCTGCTCGTGGTGCATCTCGACGGACTTGACCTCTCCCTGAACGTGGGAAGGCTCGAACATGACCTTCATGTTGGGCTTGAGGAG
>JAFVZV010000150.1 GCA_017507985.1 Clostridia bacterium | reverse complement strand
GGCAAACAATGAAACAGGAACGCCTCTGATTGCCGCCCATCTGCTTGGGCATACCGACCCCATCGAATCCTTTGCCCGAGGTAACATCGCATATCAGCACAGCATTTATACAGACGAGGCTTTTTTGCATTTTTCCCGTGTCTTGCCCACAGCGCGCGCGGTATATTCCGATAGCTTTGCCGGTGTGTGCGAGCAGGTGTTCAACGGATTGTGCGAATACTGTATTTTGCCCTTGGAAAACACACAGGACGGCAAGCTGGTCCGCTTCTACAATCTCATTCAAAAATATGAGTTGAAGATCGTTTTGACCTGTAGCGTCACCACCTCGGACAATCGCCACTCGACTACCTTTGGTCTTTGCCGCCGTGGATTGCTTTGGCCTCAGTTGTTGATTCCCGACAAGCCCTTCAGCTTTGAATTTATTTTTTGGCAAGAACCCGAACACGTATCTCTTGCAGAACTGCTGACGGCGGCATCCGCTTGCTCGCTGTCACTGTTGCGCGCCGATTGTCTTCCCCGCTCGGACGAGGAAATTCTGATTGGCGCAGGATATCCGTTCGCGCTTCATTTTGAAGCTTCACAGCACCGCGATGCGGCCCCTTGGACGGCAGAGCGCGATTTTCTTGCCTTTTTGTTTTATCTTTCCGTTCATTCCCCCACTTATTTGCCGCTTGGCATATATCAACATCTATGATACTATACTGGTATTTGAAAGGATACTGAAATATGGAGCACATTTCTTACACACCGCGCGGCGTTTGCTCGCGCCATATTGATATTGACGTTGAAAACGGTATCATCCGTGCCGTTACGTTTTCTGGAGGTTGCTCGGGCAACACCCAAGGAGTCGCAAGATTGCTCGTCGGTATGACTGTCGAGGAGGCGATTTCTCGCCTTTCTGACATTCACTGCGGCATGAAAAACACCTCCTGCCCCGATCAGGTTGCAGTCGCTTTGCGTAAGTATCTCGAAGAAAAAACTGCTTGATATTTCGCGCTCCCAATTTCACGGTCGGCACGTTGTGTCCGACAGAAAGGATCATCATGAGCACTTATCTTGACAATTATCATCGCTGGCTGTCCTCGGACAAATTGACACAGCAAGAGCGCGACGAATTGCTCTCCATCCGCGAGGACGAAAACGAGATCCGCCAGCGCTTCTCTTGCTACCTTTCCTTTGGAACTGCGGGTCTGCGCGGTACGATGAAGGTGGGTATGAACGCCATGAATACTCATACCGTCGCCTATGCAACACAAGGACTGGCAGCTTTGATTCTTAAGGAAGACCGCGCCGCCGACGGTGTCGCAATTGCTTATGACAGCCGCTATCATTCGGCCGACTTTGCCAAGACAGCCGCTTGCGTTTTGGCTGCGGCAGGCATCCGCGCTTATTTGTTTGACGCGTTGCGTCCCACGCCCGAATTGTCCTTTGCTCTGCGCGAGCTTGGCTGCGTTGCAGGCATCAATATTACCGCCTCTCACAACCCAAAGCAGTATAACGGCTACAAGGCTTACTGGGAGGACGGTGCACAGCTTCCTCCCGAGCACGCCGATACAGTTGCCGCATCTATGCAGGCTTTGGATATTTTTGAGGACGTTCACGTAGCCGACTACGACGAAGCAGTCGCCGACGGACGTATCGTGATCATCGGCGCGGAAATCGACGAGAAGTACCTTGCCGCCGTACTGACGCAGGCAATCAATCCTGCCGCTGTAAGCGTCGTGGCAGATAATCTTGCCATCGTTTACTCACCCTTGCACGGTACGGGTCACAAGCTCATTCCCGAAATTTTACGCCGCTTGGGTCTCAAAAAGCTGTACACGGTTGACGAGCAGATGGTAATTGACGGCGGTTTCCCGACGGTTGAAAAGCCAAATCCCGAATATCCCGAGGTGTTCAAGCTGGGCCAAGCGATCGCCGACCGCGTGGGCAGTGATCTGATCATCGCCACCGACCCCGATGCCGACCGCGTGGGTGTTATGACGAGAACCAAGGACGGCGGCTTTGCCACCATTACTGGTAACCAGATGGGTGCCCTTTTGATCGACTATATCATTACCGCCTACGAGGACACGAACACCATGCCCCCCGACCCTTATGCAGTAAAGACCATTGTAACCTCCGAGATGGCCGCTAAGATTTGTGCGGCTCACAACGTAACCATGTACAACGTGCTGACGGGCTTTAAGTTCATTGGCGAGGTTATCAAGAACCATGAGGCCAAGGGCAATTACTCCTATCTGTTCGGCTTTGAAGAAAGCTACGGTTATCTTAAGGGCTCGTACGCTCGCGACAAGGACGCTGTGGTTGCGACCATGCTGATCGTCGAAATGACAGCTTATTACAAGGCCAAGGGCATGACGCTTTCCGACGCGCTGGAGGCACTGTTTGAGCGCTACGGCTTCTGCTATGAGACCAATGTGGAGATCTACATGGAGGGCCTTGACGGTGCTGTCAAGATGGCCGCGCTGATGGACGGTCTTCGCAACGATCCTCCCAAGACGTTTGGAGGCGTGACCGTCGTAGAGCTTCGCGACTACAAGACGGGGCTGATCACTGACTGCGCTACGGGCACACAGACCCCCACGGGCCTGCCCAAGTCCAACGTACTGTACTACAAGCTCGAAAACGGCGACGTTATCGTTGCCCGTCCTTCGGGCACCGAGCCTAAGATTAAATTCTACTATCTGCTCGAGGGTGCTGACCGCGCCGACTGCTCTGCCAAGTGCGAGGCGTATCAGAAGACGCTCAACGAGATGGTATAAAGTTAAGAGAGAACGTTGAGGGGGACTTCTTGAAAGAAGTCCCCCCTCAAACTCCCCTTCAAGAACCTTCAAAGGAAAATCATGGCACGCCCATTCAACTGCTCCTATCCCTGTCAGGGATAGGACTTCGTTATTCCGTAGATACTACCGCAAGCGGCGGGGCCCCTTCCCACTCGCTCCACAATCATAGGGGCGGATTTCACATCTGCTCACCAATAAAAGACCGAGGACGTTATCCCACATGAGAACATCCTCGGTTATTTTATTTCAATTTTTGCTCGATCAGTATTCGCAGGGCGGGGGTGAAGGGCACGAATTCCCCTTCCCGTTCCATTTGGAGGATCTGCTCACGCGAGACAGCCATGGCGGCCGTCGTCTCCCCCTCTTGCAGAACGACCGCGCAAGGATCGAAATTCTGATGGAACAGCCAGACGTCGCAAAAGCTGTCCGACCACCGCTCGCTCGCGACAATTTGACCATTGGCGGGATCAAGCTCAATGCCCGTTTCCTCCCGCATCTCACGAAGCGCGGCGTGCAGGCTATCGTCGCCCGCGAGAGCCGATCCGCCCGTGAACTCCCACATATTGGGATAGCCCTTGCTCGGTGCGCGGCGGGTGGTGAGAAATTCGCCTTTGTCGTTTTGCAACAGCACAAGAACAACCAAATGATAGTCTCCCTGCGGCAGCGGCATACCGCGCGGATGGGTGCGCCCCGTGGGCTGTCGATGCTCGTCCAACACGTCCCAGCGCTCTTGGGCATTGGTATTGATGTTCAAACGATACTGCACGCGAGAGAACAGTTTGGGCTGAATTGCGGGATAGGTAAGCTCCTGCGGCAACAGATGAACCGCTCTCACCTCACTCATCTCACTATACTCGGGCAATGCGCCGCGCGCGTTGACACGCGCCAAGAACAGCATACCGTAACTCGTCTTGCCGCCCTCGCGCGTAACGCTATAGACCTCAACGGGAGTCAATTCTGCGTCTGTCACACCTGTTTCTTCAAACAGCTCGCGCTGTGCCGTCTGCTCGATGCGCTCACCTGCTTCGCGGTGTCCACCGGGAATCTCCCAAGTGGATCTCTCCTTATGGCGGCAAATCAGCCATCTACCATCCTCCTGCGCCATGATCACGGCGTATTTGAGGCATTCGTCAGCAACATCGTTAATTGGGTGAAAGTCAACACAAGCGATCATCGCTCCACCTCAGCACGACTTCCGTCGATCGCGCAAATGGTCGTGTGATAATATCTCTCCTGAAACTGCACCTCACGAGCGATCTGCTCGGCAGTAAAGTCCATTCCCTCGGGCGCCATAATAAGCTTGTCTTCCACGTCGTCGGCACGGTAGGCAATGCCGATGATACGTCCCGTAAATTCGCTCACAGGCTTATCTACGCCCACGAGAAAGACATCCAGCTCCTCCTCGTCACCGCCAAGGACGCCTGGAATATAGCCATAGTTGATGGGATAGACCAGCGTTTTCTCACCCTTATGATGGACATAACCGATGGGACGGTCAATGCCGATAGTTACTGTCTTACCAAGATAAGACTGCACCTGCGCGTGTCGTTCTTCCAACGTCATAAAAGCATGATCAGACATATTTTTTCCTCTTATTAAAGTTTAAAGTTTTTGAAAGGGGGCGCGGGGGAAAACTTTTTTCAAAAAGTTTTCCCCCGCAGTTCTCTTTTTAGAATCTGAAGTAAATAAACGGATTGTAGTCCGAACCGGTCAGACAGAAGATAGAGAGCAGCAACAGCGTAATCATAGAAACGCCGCCAATCACGGAAACTGCTGTCTCACCCCAATTGTACTTGCGCAGTTTTTCGCGAAGCGTAGGCACGATGGGGAAGCTGCATACGACACCCAGCGCCAGAATGACCAGCGTATAGCCGTCGAGCTGAGCAACTGCCTTGCTCCATCCCCAATCGGAGAAGCGGAACATGGTGCAGATGTATTGCCAAGCCTTGCCCATGGTTTCAGCGCGGAACAACACCCAACCAAGAATAGCGATCAGCATGGTGTAGATATGTCCAATGAAGGAAGGAATCTTGTCCAGAACCTTCTTAAAGCCGATGCGCTCAATGACAAGGAAGAAGCCGTGGAACAGACCCCATACAAGGAAATTCCACGCCGCTCCATGCCAAAAGCCTGTGCAGGCAAAGACGATAAGCAAATTGATGTAAGTACGGACCTTGCCCTTGCGATTACCGCCCAGCGGGATGTACAGATAATCTCTGAACCAGGAGGACAGCGAGATGTGCCAACGGCGCCAGAATTCCTGTACCGACTTGGAAATGTAAGGATAGTTGAAGTTTTCGATGAAGTTGAAGCCCATCATATGGCCCAGACCGATCGCCATATCGGAGTAGCCGCTGAAGTCAAAATAGATCTGCAGCGTATAGGCAATGGCACCCAGCCAACCGGTAGCTGAGGACATGAGCGTCGGGTCGAGCTTGAAAATATTATCTGCCAAAAGACCAACCGTGTTGGAAATGACAACCTTCTTTGCAAGACCAACCGAGAATCGGGTAACCCCCTTGAAAATCTTATCAATATCGTACGTACGGCATGCCAGCTCTTTTTCGATATCAATGTAACGAACGATCGGACCTGCAATCAACTGTGGGAACAGCGAGATATACAGCGCCAGCTTGAAGGGATCACGCTGAGCCTTTACATTGCGCAGATACACATCGATGGTGTACGACATGATCTGGAAGGTAAAGAAGGAGATACCAATCGGTAGAATAATCGAAATTCGTCCACCCGTAAAGAAGCCAAGGTACTTGAAATAGAACAACATACCAAGGTTGAACACGACAGATATGATCAGAACGATCTTGCGGATAGTCTTGTTCTCATCATACTTTTCCAACAAACGGCCAAAGAGATAGTTGACCGCGATGGATAGTAACATGAGCAACACATTTTTAGGCTCACCCCATGCGTAGAAAATGAGCGACGCAATGAGCAGCTCAATATTCTTTGCCATGACGTACTTTTTTGGGATCGCATAGTAGATCAAAAGCGTCAACGGCAAAAAGATAAATAGAAATAACGTTGAACTAAATATCATATGTCAATTTTTGGGGTAAGCAATGTGCGTTACCCTGCCTTTCTCCAGCATTAGGGACAAACTCTATATTAATATTCACCCTCGTGAGCCTTGAGGTATTCGTAAAGTGAGTCGTACACGACATTATGACCAATGGTAATATCACCATCGACTCTGCCATATCCTGCCGCCTCATACCAAGATTGAGAACTCGTCTTGTGTCCGCTGCGAATTTGTTGCTCATTCGCTTCAAGAATAACAAGATCCTTGTCCTTCAACCAATACTCCCACGCCTCGGGTCCTTTCTGCCATGGATCACTTGCAGAAATAGATCCCGTTTTCGTGTTTTGGCCTGTATAATAAATTTGCGAAACATTAGCTATGCCGTAGCTGTCCAAATAATGTACGATAGAATGTGCAAACGATCCGCCCTGTACCAGTACGTTGATCTTGTCAGCATTGGGGTTGAGAACTTCAACGGTGGGAGCATAGTACTGATCATCCTTGATGGCAGTGTCGCGGTAGGATGCATCCACCATATTATATAGGATCTTAAAAATATCCTGCTCATTGTTAACCGAACTGGGCGGCTCATCAAAGGAATTTACACCGGTCGTTTTGATCGTTACCGACGTTTTCCCTGACAGCTGCTGATACATACTGATCAGCTTTGCCGTTGCTTCAGTAGATGCCGGCGCATTCCAATGAATGCCGGTCTTAGGAAATGTCACCAGCAGTCCGATCTCTTTATAATATTCGGTACTATCCAGATAATTGATGCTGCTGTTCGCCAGCATCGTACGCAGTCGGTCGACGGGACGAACATACCCGGGCTTAGCAACATGCGAATTTTTATAGTGATCGGGAATATAGGCGCTATAAGCACCTGCCTTGCTGGGCGTGATGATGTAGAGCATCGTGATCCCTCGCTTCTCCAGCTCCTTTTGAATGTACTCGAGCTTGTTCACCGTTTCTTGCAAACCACTGTCGGTTACATAATTGTACGGGAAAGAGTAGCCCATGTACTCATCAATATAGGTCTGTTCATACAAATAGCCGGATTTACCGATCCAAACACGCGAGTTCCCCTTAAAGCCCTTAGGTTCTACAGGATCGCCCTGCAACAGTTGCAAGCGGTTGATTTGAGCATAGATATTTTTGGGATCCAGCGGATCTAAATACACGTTGACAGGAGGCTTGGGAAAATCAGAATTTCCGCCCTGGTTGTCGTCACCACCCTGGTTACCGCCCTGGTTGTCGTCACCACCCTGGT
>JAFVZV010000149.1 GCA_017507985.1 Clostridia bacterium | reverse complement strand
GTACAGATTGGCAGGCTCACTGATGAAATCCTCGGGCTGGTAGTCGTCGATGTCGGCATCGGGATCAAAATCGGCAATGCCTGCGTGAACGAGCAGGTAGGTCTTGCCCTTGACCGTGACTTCTTCGTACAGAGCCAGATCGGACAGATAGTCGATCACGCCCGCGCGCATTTCCTCGTCCAACGCGCGAAAACCGTCCAGCGTAACCTTGCCGCCGTCGGCCATCCATTCGGTCATCTCGGCAATATAATCGGGCTCGGGGGTGCCGCCGCTTTTGAGCATATCGTCAAAGCCCTGCAGCATACGAACGGCCTTATAGTCGTGCTCGCCAACGATAGGGTAGACGTTATAGCGCATGCTCATGTCGGCGATCAGCTCCATAGGCTCCTCACCGTAGTCAACGATGTCGCCGAGAACGTACAGAATGTCGCTGTCCTTGAAGCTGATTTCAGAGAGCAGAGCCTTATATTTTTGATAGTTACCGTGCAGATTGGAAACAACGTAAGTCATGGGATATCCTCACTTTCTAATTTATGCTTTGGTGATGGTTTTGGCGGTATAGCTATTCATAACGGTCACGCTTGCCTCGGGTATGAGAGAGCGGATCATATCGGCCAGTCGTTCGCAAACGGGATGCTCGGTATGGTGATGTCCTGCAACGATAAGATTTATGCCGAGCTGTGGGGCGTCCACGATATGATGGAAGCCTGCGTCACCCGTGACGTAGGTGTCAGCGCCTGCAGACAGCGCGGCACGCATAAAGTCACCGCCACCGCCGCCAAGTACAGCCACGCGGCGAACACTCCTGCCTGCGTCGGATAATGTCACAGCAGGCGCGTCCAGACGCTCGGCTACAAGACGAGCAAACTCCTCTGCGGTCATTTCGTTTTTGAGCGTACCGATACGACCGATGCTGTCATCACCGAAGGGAACGGCATCCTCAACGTCAAGCAAGGCGGCCAGCGTGTCGTTGACACCGCCGTTCACTGCATCAAGGCGTGTGTGGAAGGAATACGCAGAGATGCCCGCGCGGCAAAGGTCAATGCATTTATGGGCGGTCATCTCGCCTGCAACCAGATGCTTCAGACCGTGGAAGAGCAGGGGGTGGTGTGAGAGAATGAGATCGTAGTCGCCCTCAATGGCGGCCTTGACAACCTCGCCCGTGATGTCCAGCGCGATGAGCACGCGGCGCACCTCGCGCTCGGGGATGGGCATACACATATCGCCATCGTTGTCCCAATCACAGGACAGGGCGGGCGGAATAAGCTCGCAGAGTTGCTTGTAGAGTTCGCATACGGTCATGGTATTATACCTCCTTGGATTGCTCCAGATAGTTATTCAGCGCGTGTAATAGTTCATCCTCGCGCGATGTGTCGGGATTGACAGCTTTGCGTTTTCCTTCGCGCGTGGCAGTAAGAATGTCGATATGACGATTGACCAACGTCATTGTCAGTTCGTCACGGCGATCAAGATTTTCTTTTCCGATCATCAGCTCAAGCGGCGAGTGAGAGCGAATATTCCCGTCGTATTCCGCACATAAAAGCTGATAGATGCGGTCGGTTACGACCAAACGCTCCGCAACGATGCGAAAGCCGTTTTGATCGAGATATTGACGCAAAGTCTCTTGCTTTGTCATGGGTTGCAGAATCAAGCGGATGGACGGATCTTTTGTCCACGGGGCTTCGTCTATAATATGGGCGATCATCTCGCCGCCCATGCCAAAGATGCAGATATCTGTGGGATGATAATCCTTTGCACCGTGCAATCCGTCGGTTAACAAAACAGCGGCACGATGCTCACCGATGCCGTTGGCGGCCAGATGCGCCGCGGCGACCTCGGCAGGCCCACGGTGAATGTCGGTTGCTACCGCATAATCAACGAGCCTGCGGCGGAGCAGAGCAATGGGCAGATAGGCGTGGTCGGTTCCCACGTCTGCCATCGTTCCACCGCGAATGAACTCAAACGCCGCGCTAAGACGGGCATCCAGCGTCATAGGCTCGGGCGGACAAAGCACGGGGGCGGGAATGGGTATATGAATACAGGTTACTGTCATAAATTCGTTCCTTTGCATGGAGATACGCAAACGGGGAAGGCCGTTTTGAGCGACCTTCCCCGTGAACGTCAGGTTCTCAGACCGTCAGTTTTTCTTTTCCAGAAAAGCATTGATCTTTTCGATCAGCGCGTCGGCGTCGGTGCCATGAACCAGGCAGGCATCTGCGATGGACTCGCCACGGGATGCGGGGCAGCCCAGGCAGTGCATACCGATCTCAAAGAAGAAAACAGCGGTATCGGGAGCGGCGTCAAGAACGTCGCCGATGATGGAATCCTTGGTTACCTTCATGTCAGAAGCTCCTTTCTTTTGCAAGGCGATCCTTGCAGGGATTTGAAATATAATAATATTTCATCTTTATTATATAGCCAAACGGTGTCCGTGTCAAGCAAAAAGCCGCATTTTTCTGCATTTTAGCCCCTGGAAAAAACATTTTTAAAAAAGTGAAAAAATTTTCAAAAAAGGGGTTGACAAGTCGATTTTGTTGTGATATAATAGGCAAGCCGCGTTTGAAACGGCACAACATTTGGAAGCATAGCTCAGTTGGGAGAGCATCTGCCTTACAAGCAGAGGGTCATAGGTTCGAGCCCTATTGTTTCCACCATGGTTGGCCTGGTAGCTCAGTTGGTTAGAGCGCTAGCCTGTCACGCTAGAGGTCGTGGGTTCGAGCCCCATCCGGGTCGCCATTTTTTAATTGCATACGCCTCTGTAGCTCAGTTGGTAGAGCAG
>JAFVZV010000015.1 GCA_017507985.1 Clostridia bacterium | reverse complement strand
GTACTTCTCTCTTTGTTGTTCAATTTTCAATGACCGAACTCGCTTCGCGAGTTCAGCAAATATTCTCTCGAATATTTGCACCGCTCCTTCCGAAGCTCTCGCTTGCGATTGCCGTCCTTCTCGCGGACAGCCTTGATATTATATCACTCCGCCCTTTTTTTGTCAAGCGTTTTTCGAAAATATTTTTCACTTTTTGCACTTTTGTGAAAAATGTCAAGTATATCCCCTATGCGGATTTTATGTGGGGCATTGTGCACAAAAGAAAAAGTGGGAGTTATAAGAATCGATCAAAAAGCATTGCACAATTCTCTCGCACGTGCTATAATATATGGTAGAAATGTTTTCGGAGGTGTTACTATGTCTGAATTTCGTTCCGTCCCCATCGTACAATTTTCACCGCTATTCGATCGTATCGGCCGCGAATGGATGCTCATCTCTGCCTCAGACGGTAAGCGGACCAATTCCATGACCGCCAGCTGGGGATGCTTCGGTGTTTTGTGGGGCAAGCAGGTTGCCGTCTGCTTCATTCGGCCGCAGCGATACACCTTTGATATCACCGAGCGTGCCGATCGCTTGTCCCTTGCCTTTTTTGACAAAGATTACCACAGCGCACTCGCCCATATGGGTTCACATTCGGGACGCGACGGTGACAAATATCTCGCTACAGGCCTTCATATGATTGAGGATGAAAACGGCACTCCTTTTCCCGCCGAGGCCCGCATGGTGCTACTTTGCCGCCAAATGTATGCAGGACGCTTGCAAAAGGAAAGTTTTCTTGACCCGTCCGTTATTTCCACCTACTACCCTGCAGACGATTACCACCAAATGTACGTCTGCGAGATTGAGAACGTTCTCATCCGCGAGAACAACGCCTGATTTTTGAATCCATTATTCTTATAAAAGAAAGGACTTTTCAACATGAACATTCAATTTGGCGCGTGCACGAGTTTACTCAACGCGCCTCTCATAAGCGAGGCCGGTGGCGCTCACATCGAAGCCAACTTCATGGTATACACCAACATGAACGAAGAAGAGTTTGCTCATGAGCGTGACGTTCTGCATTCCACGCCCCTCACGGTGGTTTCGATGAACAATATGCTTCCCTCCAACTTCGTAATCTACGGCACCGAGGAACAGACGCAGAAGGTTTGTGACTTCGTTCGCCGCGGCTTGCAACGTGCGGCCGCTCTCGGATGCAAGATCGTTTGTATGGGTGCCGGCAGTGTCCGCAATATTCCCAAGGGGATGTCTCGTGACGAAGCCATCGATCGATTTGTCGCGCTGGTCGCCCGCTTCTGCGCCATGGCCGCCGAGTACGACATCAGGATTGCCCTCGAGCCGATCCGCAGCGAGGAGACCAATTTCATCAACTCCGTAGCGGATGCTTACGATATCATTCAACGTCTGCCCGAGTGTCAGAATTTAGGCATCAATCCCGATATGTACCATATGTACGAGGACGGCGATGATTTCTCCAATCTGATCAAATACAAGGATTACATATTCAACGTCCACATGGCAGAGCCCGTCACTCGCGTGTATCCCAAGCCCGGCTCAGAAGAGATCGAAGCTCTGTACGTGCAGTTTCTGACCGCGCTGAAGGATGCCGATTACACGGGCAACGTAAGCCTCGAGGCGCACGTCAAGGACTTCAAAGCCGACGCCACCGTTGCATTCGAATATCTTGGAAACCTGGCCGCCAACATTTGAACGTCACACAAGAAGGCCAAGCAAGGCTTCGCCCGTTTTCAAAAGAAAGGATAGATAATATGAAACTGATGATTGCCTCCGACCTTCACGGCGATGCTGATTGCACTGCCACGCTGCTTGAACAATTCAAAATATCAGGAGCTGAACGCCTGGTGCTGCTTGGTGACCTGCTCTATCACGGTCCCCGCAACGACCTGCCCGCAGGCTACGCGCCCAAGCAGGTGATCGCTTTACTGAACAAGGCGCGCGACGCGCTCATCTGCGTGCGTGGCAACTGCGACACCGAGGTCGATCAGATGGTACTAACCTTCCCCATGCTGTCCGACACCGCCTGCTTGTTTGCCGACGGTCGCACCTACATCGCCGCACACGGTCATCACGACGTACCGCCTATGAGAGCAGGCGACATTCTGCTGGGTGGTCATACCCACGTTCCCGTATTTGAAATGCGAACGGCCGACAACGGCACCGCCTATCTTCACATCAATCCCGGCTCGGTTTCCCTACCAAAGGAGAGCTCGCCGCACAGCTACGTCATTATTGACGGCGACCGCGTGACCTTCCACACGCTTGAGGGCAAGGTTTATCGAGCAGAGACAATCAAATAAAGAATCACCCCGACGGATCGTTCATCCTTCGGGGTGTTACTATTTCAATTTATTTTTGACCCGCCATCAACTCTGCCCTTTTTTGTCGCAGAGCCCGGATGCCCTCTTTGGCATCGTCTATATCCAGCACCGTCTGCTCCATCGGGCACATGCCGTCGCCCGCGCGGTTGATGATAACGTCCACGCATTCGCGGCAGTCTGCCTTGACGCCGTGAGCGGTGAGCCAATCGTAGGCGGCACGGCTCATAGTCAGCCCATAGCACTGCTTGACGCCGCCCTCGGTCATGATCATTGCAGCCGCCTTGCCGATGATCTTGTCAACAACAAAGGCCTCCTTGAGCGCACCCTCGTCGCACAACTTGAGCACGGGACCGATGCCCCGCCCCATCTCAGTGCGCTCAATGACACCGTCACGAATAACGACGCAAGCTGCTGTGTTTTGCTCGATCAAATGAATGGCCGATCGCACCGCCGCTCGCCTGTGAGTACCTTGGTAGCGTCGAAGTGCCAGTACAATGGCAGGAACGAGCAACATCTGCACTATAATACCGGGCAGACCCGTTGTGAGAGCAGCCCAGACGGTCAGCGCCTTCAATTCGCCGCTGATGATAAGTAACAGCCTGAATGTCAGTCCATACGCCACTCGACCGCACACCATGGCGATCAGCATAGCGGGATACACGCCGAATTTTATTTTTGACAGCGGTGTTTTATGATATGCAAAGCCACTGATAGCACCGTAGGTCATCAGCTCCATCGCCATGATTGGCATCATAGGATACAGCACCGGCATGCCTGTGAGGATACTGTTTATAACAGGCAGCAACAGCCCACAGACTGCACCGTATGCCGGACCGCACAAAAGACCGCAGAGCAACACCGGAATGTGCATGGGAAGCAACACCGTGCCAGCCAGCCCAAGACCGTGTGAGGTAGCAAAGGGCAACAGAATACCAACGGCCATTAGCATACCGGTTAGCGTCAGCCTTTGAGTTTTTGTTTTCAACATATGCCATCCCCCCTTTTATTACCATTATGGTATCATATTCAACGCCTGTTGTCAAGCAAAAAAAGAGCGGCACAAATGCGCCGCTCCATGCTTGGTCGATCAGAACTCGCGTCTGTTTTCCTCGCGCTGGTTCTTGTTTTGATTCTGGTTGTTCTGGTTATTGTTCTGATTATTCTGGTTGTTCTGGTTGTTATTCTGATTATTCTGGTTGTTGTTTTGGTTGTTGTTCTGATTCTTGTTTTGGTTATTCTGATTATTCTGCATCATAATACTCTCCTTTGCCACCCGTTTGAAATGGCAAGGATAGTATGCGGACTTTGTGCCGCAACTATACCAACGTTCAGCAGATATCCTTCTCCAACATACGTTCAACATTCAACTCATCTTTGACATTCCAAACGCGCACACAGGCAAACACGGCGAATATTACCGCCACAGCAAAATCGATCACCCAAACCATATTCGCCTCGGGCAAGTATACGTAATAGACACTGCGAGCTCCGATCATCGCAATACAAAAAATCGCAGGAAGCAACAAATGCCGTTTGAGTGCGCCCTGACGCCGCGCATCAATCTGTTGCGACGTGTATTGGTGAGTGCCCATACTGCTTTTTTTCGCATAGTGTTGAATCAAGGAGCAAAGAAGCACGCCCGTTGCCACTAGCGTCAAAGCCATAAAAGCCAATTCCATCCACAAATTTCCTATAATATACGCCTCGTATGCCTCGCGCACGTTCCAATGATACCCGTATTGCACGATATCGAATTCCGTGAAAAAGCGAAGACAGGACACATAAAAATAAGCCGATGTCAGCGTGCCAATCGAATAAACCGCCGTGCAAACAAGTCGTACTGCTCTCGTCAGGTAGGGCCACAAAAAGGCAACCGCCCCTAACAGAGCCAACGGCGTGACAAAGGTGGGAAGAACATTGATGCCATCCAATTGCAGATTGACACAAAAGGCACAGGCAACGGAAATGCATACCATCGCATGGTGTAATCTCTTTTGGGGCACACGCTCGGGGTGCTGTCGTTCATCCTCATCGCACCTTTGAGCCAATTGTTCCCACAATGGCGTGTCGTTGGCAATATGGCAGCAATACACCGTCACGCGGCACAGCCATACGATGCCAATCACACCGGCAACCAACCACGCCATTGCGCGGAATCCATTGATGTAGGCATACCAGTTGAAATTGGTCGCGCCTGCATCGTAAGGAGCTTGTGAAAGTGCCGCCAGCTCGGGGAGAACGCACAGCACTGTCTTACACACTGCAAAGGATTGGCAGACAAAGCACATCTTATCGGTAATATCACCGCTCGAGCGTCTTGCCAATCGACGCAGTTTTGCATCGAGCTTGCGGTAACTCTTACTGTTTTGCTCCCCGGCTTGTTCAGCACGGCGGAGCTTTTTTGTCAATCGATCGATCTTACGATGACGGGCATTTTCAAAAATAATATGTCCGTCCAGACGCGTTCCAAGATATGACAGCCCACGAAACAGTTGATGGCAGGCAGGCAATATCGTCATCAGCTCCAACACGCCAAGCACGAAACAAATAATTAAAATCAGCGTCGGGCGCTCGCTTGCGCTCGTCGCGGTGTACACCCAGACCAGCCCGACCATTCGTGCGACGCTCAAAAGCGCCAAGCGGCGAAAGGCGCGTGCGACCTCGCCAAAGCTCTCATCCATCACGGACACGCGTCGTAATGCAATGAGAAGCAATGCATATCCGATCGCATCGGGCATAAGATCGATCGTATGCAGATACGGATTGCTTAATAGAATCAAGGCAGGAAGCCAAAGCCCCATGCGCCAGTTGATTTTTTGTAAAGCAGTTTTTTGTTTTGCCATGCGTTGACTCCTTTGATCGGGCATTGCCCGTGGTCAATCTTTTTTGTTACGATTCCTTGCATTCTCGCGCGATTGTTGTTTTTTGGACATACGCGCCATCTTTTTTTCGTGCGCCCGTCTGGCATTTTCCGCATGATATGCGCGATCGGCCTCAATGGCCTTTTGCTCCCGAATCTCAATTGCCGATCGCATACGGTTGACAAAAGCAAAGCGGGAGGGCGGACGCTGATCGTTTTCATTGGCGGGCGCGATGCGCATATAGCAAGAATACAGCATCACACAATTGCAAATCGCCCAAAGAGGCCAAAGAAGCAACGTTGCAGGAACCAAAAATTTGAGCGTCGGAATAAGCATAAGCAATAAATAGCACACAGCATACAGTCCGAAAGCGATCAGATTACGCATCGCACGCACCGCATTTTTTGACACAGACACACGCAATGCCAGCTCCTTCACAGATAAGGCCAAAAAAATGTGAAACAGGATCATCAAAGCAAAGTTCAGCCAAACTACTGTCTGGTTGATGCCGTCAAGCAGAAATGGCAACTGTAGGGAAAACAGCTCATCTACGCCAACGAACATACGCCAGACGCCCAACAACAGCAACGCCAGGGCGCAAGCATATACTCGGACAAAGCTCCGGCAATAGCGACGTAAGCCGTTGATGCCAACCGCCATCAGCGCATAGCCAAGCACATGGACAAAGGGCGCAAACATCGTATTCATGCCCAAGATGAATTCCAGAAAATAGCCAAAAAACAGCAGTCCCCAGCCCATGACGATCCTCCTTCGTAGCTTTTATTCGTCATCCGTGCCGCCGCTGTTCGCGCCACAGCACTTCTTATATTTCTTTCCGCTGCCACAGGGGCAAGGGTCGTTACGGCCAACCTTGGCCACATTGGTTCGGGGCGTCAGCACGATTTTCTTGGGTGCCGTTTTGGTCCCCTCGAAGCCCTCAGTCAACGGATTAGCCACCTGAACGCGCTCAACCTTTTGGCGAGGCACGACAGACAAAATCATGCGCACGGTATTCTCGCGGATCTCACCGACCATGCCGTCAAACATTTCAAAGCCCTGAATACGGTATTCAACCACAGGGTCGCGTTGTGCGTACGACTGCAGACCGATACTGCCTTTAAGGTCATCCATCGCATCGATATGCTCCATCCATGCGCGGTCAACGTTCTGCAAAAGGATCGCACGCTCAACCTCGCGGAAAATCTCCTCACCAAACAGCACTTCCTTGCCGTGATACAGCTCGATCGCACGGTCAATCAAGTCGTCGCTGATATGCTCGCGGCGCAGTCTCTTCATATCTTCGGGTGTATACTCAAAATCACCCTCCTGTGTCAGCAAGCCCATATAGTAGCCGCGCAATCCGGCCAGATCCCAATCCGCGTGCGATTCACCCGAGGTGTAACGAGCCACCGTTTCTTCCACCGTTGTTTCGATCATGCGCTGGATGGTATCAGTGATATTCTCACCGTTGAGAACCTCTCCGCGTTGACTGTAAATGATATTTCTCTGCTGATTCATAATATCATCGTAAGACAGCACGTACTTACGCCGCTTGAAGTTCTGATCCTCCAGACGTTTCTGGGCCGACTCGATTGCCCCCGACAGAATACGTGCATCGATCGGCATATCGTCGGGCAAGCCCATATTGGACACCATAGTAAGAATACGCTCACTACCGAACAGACGCATCAGATCATCCTCGAGCGACAGATAGAAACGGGATTCACCGGGGTCACCCTGACGTCCCGAACGACCGCGCAACTGATTGTCGATACGGCGGGATTCATGGCGCTCTGTGCCGAGAATGAACAATCCGCCTGCCTCGCGCACCTTTTGCGCCTCAGGCTCGATCTGTTTTTTATACTTCTCGTGCAGTTCGCGGAAAATGGCTCGCGTGCTCGTGACCTTTTCGTCGTCCGTCTCGGCTGTACCCGTTGAGGAAGCAATCAGCTCCTCGTCAATCCCCATCTCGCGCATCTCGGCCTTAGCCATATATTCGGGGTTACCGCCAAGCATAATATCGGTACCACGACCTGCCATGTTGGTGGAAATGGTAACCGCACCAAATTTACCCGCCTGCGCAACGATCTCAGCCTCTTTTTCATGCAGCTTGGCATTGAGCACTGTATGCGGAACGCCGGCGTGCTTGAGCAGCTTGGACAGCAGCTCGGACTTTTCAATGTCGACCGTACCGACCAAAATGGGCTGGCCTTTGTCGTGGCACTCAACGATCTGACGGATGATTGCCTCGTATTTGCCCTTGATATTCTTATACACGGCATCAGGGCGATCGTTTCGGATCATAGGACGATTGGTCGGTACCTCGACAACGTCCAGACTATAGATTTCGCGGAACTCGTTTTCCTCGGTCAGCGCTGTACCCGTCATACCCGACAGCTTGCGGTACATGCGGAAGTAATTTTGGAAGGTAATGGTCGCCAGCGTCTTGTTTTCCTTTTGAATCTTGACACCTTCCTTGGCTTCGATTGCCTGATGCAGACCGTTGGAATACCGGCGGCCAGGCATGAGTCGTCCCGTGAAGGAATCGACGATGATGACTCCCTTTTCGTTGACAATATAATCAACGTCACGCTTCATGCAACCGTGAGCGCGAATGGCCTGGTTGACGTGGTGCGCAATGGTCGCGTTTTCGGGGTCGGTGAAATTCTCCAGCTCGAAATAGCGTTCGGCACGCTCGGCACCACGAGGGGTGAGCGTTGCACGGTTAGCCTTTTCGTCAACAATATAATCCGCGTCAATATTATCCTGTTCTTCTTTGTCATCCATTTCCTTGATGACAAATTTACGCAGCGTACGCACGAAGCGATCGGCACGGTCATACAGATCGGTGCTCTCCTCGCCCGCGCCTGAAATGATCAAAGGAGTTCTCGCCTCGTCGATCAAAATAGAGTCAACCTCATCGACGATGGCAAAATCATGACCGCGCTGGACCATATTTTCCTTGTACACAACCATGTTGTCACGCAGATAGTCAAAGCCAAACTCATTGTTAGTACCATAGGTGATATCGGCAGCATAGGCGGTTTTTTTCTCGGCTTTGGACTGTCCATGAACGATCAGACCCGTTTTGAGTCCGAGATATCCATACACACGGCCCATCTCCTCACTGTCGCGGCGAGCCAGATAGTCGTTGACCGTCACAATATGCACGCCCTTGCCCGACAGCGCGTTCAAATAGGCAGGCAAGGTTGCGACCAGCGTTTTACCCTCGCCCGTTTTCATCTCGGCAATACGTCCCTGATGAAGCAAAATACCGCCGACGATCTGCACGCGGAAGGGGCGCTTGCCCAGCACGCGCCAGTCAGCCTCTCGCACCGCCGCAAACGCATCGGGCAAAATATCATCCAGCGTTTCGCCTGCATCCAAGCGGTCCTTCAGGTTATTTGTCACGCCTCGCAGCTCGGATTCGCTCATCGCCGCATACTTATCTGCCAAGGCCTCAACCTGGCGCACGATGGGCTCCAGCTTTTTGAGCTGATGGTCGCTGTAACTTCCAAAAATTTTCGTAATCAAAGACATGAATCGTTCCGTCCTTTCGTGTCCTTCTGTATGATCAGCGCAGCAAATCTCCACGCACAAATACACATAATTATGAGTTATTATACAACATATATGTGTAGAATAAGAAAAATAATTGTAAATTTTATGGAACATTTTTTGTCCTTCTTGACTCAGCCTTTACACTGTGTTACAATAAAAGTATCAATTGTACCACTTAAATAAAGGACCGTCAACATGAACAAACTGCACATCGTACTCTATCAGCCAGAAATCCATGCCAACACGGGCAACATCTCACGCACCTGCGCCATCACGGGAGCAGATCTGCACTTGATCCGTCCGCTCGGCTTTTCGACCGATGACAAGCATCTGCGCCGCGCAGGACTGGACTATTGGGACAAGCTGAATATCACCTATTACGACAACGTCGAAGCGTTTTACGAGCAACATCCCGACGCGCATATCTTCTATTTTACCACCAAAGGCAGAAAGCGCCATATCGACGTACGCTACGAGGGCGAGGTCTATTTGATGTTCGGTCCCGAGTCGCGTGGGCTGCCCGAGGAGCTGCTCATCGATCATCCCGAAGGCTGTGTGCGCATTCCGATGCTGCCGACGCTACGCTCGCTGAATTTGTCCAATTCCGTTGCTGTTGCAGCTTATGAAGTGCTGCGGCAGTGGGAGTTTGAGGGTTTTCAAACCGAGGGGCAGCTGCATGAGCATCGGTGGGAGGAATGAAAGAAAGTTTAGCTGAATTTTCCGCGACTTCTCCTACAGCCTCGCACAGCTGCGCGCGCTCGGTGTGCTGTTTTGTGTTCATTCTTTCTCGTTCAAGAAAGAACGAACCAAGAAAGCGAACTTAAGGGCCTAATGCCCTTAAGAAACCCGCAAGACTCCTTGCTTTCCCTATCTGCCGCTCGTGGTGGCTTTCCGTCAAGCAATGCAGAATAAGTTTTTATGTCTTTCTCCTTTTCCTCTTTGCAGAGCGGCACGGGAGCGGTTTCCAAAGGCGGCAGCCTTTGGCGCGTTTTCTTGGTTCGTTCTTTGCCGCGCGGCAAAGAATGAACAAAAAACACCGAACAGCGCAGCGCGAAGCTGTATGCGCGTCAAAAGAAGAAGTTGTATAAAATCCCCAATGATTACGAGGTATCTTATGATAAATCCCTCCCCCACCGCCATGATCGCCATGAGTGGCGGCGTTGATAGCGCTGTGGCCGCTCTACTGATGCAACAACAAGGCTTTGCCGTCACGGGCGTCACCATGCGCCTGTTCTGCGATGGCGAGCCATTTCCCCCGGCCAACAATACCACCAACGATATCACCCCCGATATTCGCGACGCTCGCGCCGTAGCGGAACGATTGGGTATCCCCCATCTTGTCTGTCGCTTGGAAAAGACATTTTGTGATCGCGTTGTGGACGATTTTATCCGCACTTATCTCGATGGCGGCACTCCCAATCCCTGCATCATTTGTAATAAGACCATTAAATTCGGCGCGCTGATCGACTTCGCCAAGGCAAACGGTCTTGAATATGCTGCAACCGGTCACTACGCTCGCATCTGCGAGCAGGACGGCCGCTATCTCATCCGCTGCGCCATCGATGAAAAGAAGGATCAATCCTATATGCTGTGGTCGCTGACGCAGGACGTTCTCGCCCGTGTTCGCTTTCCTCTGGGCGAGCTGACCAAAGCGCAGGTGCGCGAGATCGCCGCATCCTACGGCTTTGCAAGCGCCAACCGCAAGGACTCGCAGGACATCTGCTTCCTCCCCGACGGCAACTACGCTGATTTCATCCGCCGCTACACAGGTCACGTTCCCGCTCCCGGTAAGTTCGTTGACCGCGAGGGCAACGTGCTCGGCGACCACCCCGGCATGCTGCACTACACCATCGGCCAGCGCAAAGGCCTTGGCATCGCCCTCGGCCGCCCCATGTACGTCTGTGACAAAAACGCAGTCACGGGCGACGTGGTGCTCTGCGATGACGAACAGCTTTACAACCGAATCCTGACGGCCAAGTCGATTAATTTCATTCCCTTCGACACCCTGACCGCTCCTATGCGTGTCGAGGCCAAGATCCGCTACGCCCACAAGGCCGCCCCTGCGACCGTCTACCCAATAGGCGACGACACCGTCCGCGTCGAGTTTGACGAGCCCCAGCGCGCCATCGCCCGCGGCCAGTCCGTCGTGTTCTACGACGGTGACCTGCTCGTTGGCGGAGGCATCATCGAATAAATAAACAACGTCCCCACCCGCAAAAAAATTGCGAGTGGGGACGCTTGCTTTATTTAATCCTTGGGGGTGAGCGAATAGTGATATACATATTGACGTTTTACGCCAACATCAATGTTCCTTTCATTGAAGTCTATGCGCAGGTTCCACTCCTCATTAAAAGGAAATTCATACATATAGATCGCATACGCCTTCCCATCAAGATGACCCTGCTCTTTCGTTGGCTCACCCAACGGCTCACCAAGCTCGGCAACCACCTCGTCGTACGTCATGATGGTAAGATACGCATACGGGAAGACAAGCTGCATCTTGCCGTTTGTGATAACGATCTGTCGGGGTACCTCTTTCGTTTTGCTATCGTCACCATTGCCGGCCGTTCCACCGCCAACCCAAAGAGTGCCATCGGAACGTACGATCAAAGCAGTGTTAACATACTGCGTACTAAAATAAGTGGAATACTCCATCACATTTCCGCTCATACTCCAAGCATGAATACCCACGATATACCGTCCGTCATCCTCCGGCCCGTAGCCGAAGATACAGTTTTCCTTTTTGCCATCATTATCGATGTCGTACACAATAGAGTCACCTTTGGGTGATACGATTCTTCCCCAAAATGGCACAATCATTTGTACGTCGCTGATCTGCGCCGGATAGGACTCGGCAATGTCACCCGTGTAGTAGACGTATATGGAATCGCCCTCGCGCAAATAAGGGAAAACGAGATCATCCTCATCACTGCTCGTCGCGCGAGATACTGCAATTCGATCGGAACTCTGCAGTTCAACCGCATCTTGGAAAGGCTCAACTAAAAAGTTATCCGCACCGATCTCCAAAATTTCACCTATAAACCAATTTACACCCTCGGGAGTTACACCGCTGGTTATATACTTTGGCTCCGTTTCTTCTTTGATCGGATCCGTCAAAAAGCACACGCCCGTCACGACGAGCGCAACGACCGCCACGAGGATGATCCAGAAGGCGGGCTTTTTGTAATGCAGAACGGATTTGATGCGATCCTTGACCCCGACCTCGCCAAAGGCAAGTGGGCAGGCCATGACCGCGCGGCGGTGCACACTGCAGGCCACCAGCGTCTCGGAATAGCCCTTTTTGCTCTCGTCGTCCATGTCACGGATCACCTTCTCGTCGCACGCCTTTTCAATGTCGCGGCAAAGAAGAACGTACGCCACCCACAACAGCGGATTGAACCAATGCAGGCAAAGCAACACAAAACCGACAGGCTTCCAGACGTGGTCAAGGCGGCGTAGATGCGCCCGCTCGTGCCCGATAACGTAGCCCATCTGCTCCTGCGTCATGCCCGAGGGCAGATAGATGCGAGGACGGATCACGCCGAGAATGAACGGCGAGTCGATATCGTCGCAAAGATACACGTTGCCGTCTTGGCAAATGGACGCTCTCACTCGCAAGCGCAGGCGCAGATAAGAGATCACGCCGTAGACAATCATTGCGACAAGGCCGCACAGCCACACGATGGCCGCAACGGCGATGGCGATCTGCATCGGATTGGCGCTGTTCGTCGGCGTGGGCGCGAACGAATCGTAAATGATAGGATTGACCACCCGGTCGATCACCTCAAAGCCGCTGTCAATGGCGGGCGTCTGCGTCATAGGCAGGTCGCTCGGCAGCGGTTCAGCGCTCGGGATTAGGCTGAACAGGCTCTCGATGGAGAACGGAAAGATCAAACGCAAGCCGACCACGCCCCAAAGCAGACAGTTAATCCACTTGGGTGCACGTTTGAGCAAAAGGCGCAGAATGAGCACCGCCAAAACGATCCAGCTCGCGGTCAGGCTCATGTTCAAAAGCTTCAAAAAGACAGCATCCATGATTTACTCCCCTTTCGTTCCGAATTCGTCCAGCAGACGGCGAATCTCTTGTAGCTCTTGCTCACTCGGACGACGGCGCGTGGCAAACGCAGCGATAAAGGCAGGCAATGAACCCGCATAGGTGTCCTCCACAAATTTCTCACTTTGAATCGCGTAAAAATCCTCGCGCGATACAATAGCACTCACCATGCTGTTTTCAGTAGCAAAGATGCCCCGCTCGCACAGCTTTTTGAGCACCGTATAGGTGGTGGTGCGCTTCCAATTCAGCTCGCGCTCGCAAAGAGCCACCAGCTCCTTGGTCGTCATCGGCGCGTTCTCCCACACGATGTCGGCAAAATGCGCCTCCACCATGCCAAGTCTCATTTCTTCCATATCAGATGCCCTCCTTTTTGTCTATCGCCAGTAGACTGCATCTATAGTCTATCACGAATAGACAGTTTTGTCAAGGGGGTTTTACGCATTTTTGCAAAAAACGCCATCGCCCGCGGTCAGTCCGTCGTGTTCTACGACGGAGAGCTGCTTGTTGGCGGGGGAATTATTGAATCACAGTACCGAAAACAACCCAACCTCTTGCAACACTTGCAAAGGGTTGGGTTGTTTATACTTCTCCGGTTTATTTCTTCACTATTGGTAAAAGCTATCAAACGACAGCGAGGAAAACCACTGCGCCGTCCATACGTCAGGTTTGCCTTTGACCTCCACGAGCAAATCACCGTACATAAAGATGGTACTGTTTCGCGGATCATCCTTGTATTCGCATACCATGGCCGTAACCTCACGATCGTAAAGCTTTATTGTTTTATTATAAATCTTTTCATACCGCTCACCGAGGTTGCCAACGTTGGGGGAATTGGGAGACAGTGCCCTTATGACTTCCGATGCCGTCGGGTTTTCCATCTGCCCCAAAATATAATCCGGCACATACGTTATCTTAATATAAAAATTTTCGCCGGTAGATACGTAAGGATAGTAAAAGATCCAGGGTAAATTGTATGCTTCAGAAGCGAAAAACGAAATGTTCGAAAATCCTTCCCGGTTACTAAGTTCCACCGTCTCACCGTCGATGCAAGGAATCATCATGTGCTGCGCTCGGAACTTTCTCACAAAGGATTTGAATACATCTGTTCGACCATCCCCTGCCCCTTGCTCTAAAAGTTCTGCATATAGTGTTTTCTCGTTCTTCTCACTGATAGCATTCTTGAATTCATCAAACGTATCATATCCAAAAGGATACATATACGGCGGAGGCGTTGCGTCCTGCACCGGTGGGTTCTCCATATATGGCGAAGAAGGCGGTGTACCCTCCTCCGGCGGCGATGACGGCTTAAACAGCACGGGAATCAGCGCTAAAGCCAAGCACACACACGCCGCAAAACTTGACCATCGCGCAATTTTTCGGCGCATGGACGTCTTGCGCGTCACCCGCCCTGCGTCCTCGATCAGATCAAAATCAATATCGTTCAAAGCGTCAATCATATCGCGATTTTTCATACGTCAAAGCCCTCCTTCTCGAGTGTTTTGCGCAGTTTGGCTCGTGCGCGGGCCAGCGTAGATTTGACGCGGCTTTCGCTTGCGGCAAAGGTCCACGCAATATCGGCAATGGAATCCATATACCAGTATCTGCGGATGAACATACGCCGCGCATCCGACGGGAGCGTGCGTAAAAATGCATTCAGCGCATCGCGCAGGGCAATCAGCTCGGCTGCGTCGGGCGCGGCATCCTTGTCCGCGATACATTCGAGTAGCTCATCCAGCGCCAACGGATATTGCGAGCCTCCCCGCTTTTCTGCTGTATTGTATTCGGCGCGATTGAGCGACAACTGACGGGCAATGCGCCCAAAAAATGCTTTGAGCGGCAGGGGTCGCTGGGGCGGTATGCTGTTCCAGGCCTTAAGATAGGTATCGTTGGCAATCTCGTCCGCGTCGCGCTCGTCGCGCAAGATGGCATAGGCAACGTAGCGGATGTATCCGCCATAGGTCAGCTCGGTCTCATGGATTGCTCGCTCGTCGCGCTGCCAGTAGAGCTCTACGATCATTTCGTCTGTCATGGCCGTCCTCCTTGCTCTTGTTTTCAGGATCCCTTCACCTACATATACCGGAAGAAGAGTGTTCACGTCGCGTCCGTCAAAATAATTATAGCATATTTTTTATCATTTTGCAAAAAACGGACATAGAAACTTCGGTGTCCGTTTTCAAATTGTCACGTTCATTTCATCCCTTGGATCACAATATGGTCCGCAACCAATCGGCCGCGGTCTGCCGCAAAGCCGACGTGCGACAGCGGGTAGGTTGGAAGGCCGCACTGCAAGAGCAGCACGTCATCGATATACACCTCGATCACGCCGTCGATCAAAATGCAGCGAATCTCATACACGCCTCCCTCGCGCAACGGATAACAGCGCGTCGCTACGTTCTCAAACGAATACAGCCGCCAAAGCGCCACGCGCCCGTGCGTGGGTTCAAGCAATACGAGATAAGGACAGTTCGCCGTTCTCAAAAACAGACCTCCACCCTCTCCGCTTATCTGCAGCCTTGCTCGGAGCATCACGCTTCCCTCGGTCGCGATATCCTGCGGCATGGGCATTGAAACCGAGTGGTAATCCTTGGGGGCTGTCGTCAGCGTGAGCGTTCCGTTCTCCAGCGTATGCGTACCGCCAAACGTGCGCCAGGCAAAGCTGTTTTGCTCTTTGTCAAAACAAAGCGGCAACGGCTCGCCAAGACGTTCGTCCAACGCTCGGCAGTAGGTCGCGCGCAGCTTGCTCTCGATCAGGTGTAGCTCCTTGGGCAAAGAAAAGCCATTCTTCCCCGCCGCGCGATCGATGTAATAAAGGTAGCGCGCCCCATTCCGTAGTACGCTACGACAGGTAAAGCCGCTGTGCACAGGTCCCGCAATCAAAATATTGTCCTCGATCAACTCTTCAAATGGGCCGTCGCAAGTATCTGCATAAGCAACAATCGTCGCGTTAGAGGCGTAAGCATCTCCCGTAACGGCACGTCCGCTGTAGTTCATTCCCGAAAGGCAAGTCAGCACCCATTTCCCATCCATCTCAAAGACGTCGGGAACCTCCAATACCCCGTGATGGTCAACGAAATATACGATACGCTGATCATCCCAATGCAATAGGTCACGGCTTCTCGCCATCACGATCACGCCGACGGGGCATTCGCCACCAAGATCGGCAGCCGCCGCCCAGTAGCCAACGTAGCCCTCGCCTTGCTTTACCACAATAAAATCACGACAATCCACAATGTTCCAATCGTATTGGGAAAGATTCTCATAGCCAATGAGCGTTCCCTCATCCCCCGCACTGACGGGAATCGGTTGCGTTTCATTGACGATGACAGGGTTGCCTTCCCAGGGCTCAAACTGCACCCAGTCGTGGGAAATGGCCACGCCGATGCGCTGATTTCCCCTCTCGCGGTCACGCATGGTGTAAAACAGATAGCATACGTCGTCATGGTTCACGGCACAGCCGGTGAATTTACTGTGAAAATCTTGCGGATCGTCCGGATCCAATCGCGGCGGCAGCACGCTTGGCAGCGCTGTCCAATCCATGCCGTTTTCTGTTACTGCATGCCCAATGGCCCAGCCCGCGCGGGGATCGTCCTGCCGAGTCAACGGACCATTTTGTAAATAAAACGCATGTGTCGCATTGTCACGATTGACAAACCAAGCATCCCAAGTCACCGCACTCTCATCCGAATATTTTTTCATGTCCTTCCTCCCAGCATCGCTGTTTTTTCCATTGTATCATAAATCCGACATGCGGTCAATAAAAAAAGCGGAGAAGCGGCGAAAATCCAATAGCAAACACGGGCACCGAACCGCGTCCGATGCCCGTTTTCTATTCTATTATTCTCCCGTCACGACGATCTCGGCCTGATATCGCTCGTCCTCGCGGATGATCTCACCAACCGCAGGCACGGTGATGCGCCCCGATAGGGGATTTTTAATGCTGATAATCGGGGAGGTCAAGGTCGCCTGCACGCTTGACTTTTCAAACGACAGATCGGTGTCGATCATTTCGCAGTCGATCAGCGTCAGATTCTTGCAATAGCACAGCGGCTGGGTGCCGATGATACGGCAATGCTCAAAAGTGATGTCCTCGGCGTACCACGCCAGATACTCGCCCTTGATCACACTGTCCCGCACAACCACCCGTTTGGCATGCCAGAAGGCGTCCTTGGTGTCAAAGTTACAGTTAACAAATTCCGCATCCTCAATGTACTGGAAGGAATACTTGCCCTTGAGCGTCACACCATCAAAGCGCAAGCCCGTCGAGCGCATCATAAAATACTCGCCCTCGGCGCGGCAGTTTTGCATGGCAATTCCTTGCACCGACCAGCCGAACTCGGTCGAGATAATATCGCAGTTCGTCAATCTCACGTCGGCGCACTCGCGCAGAGCCTTTATTCCATGTAATTTCGTATTGACAATTTCAATATCATGTGAATACCACAGCGCAGCACGGCACAGCGGCGTCATTTCAGCGTCGGCAATATGTAATCCCGTATCGTGCCAGAAAGGGTAGCGCAGATTAAAATAGCATTGCTCTACGCGCACGTTGCGGCATTCCTTAAAGGCGCTCTCGCCATCGGCAGGACCGTCAAAGTTACAGTTTTTTACCGTCAAGCCGTCGCTCTCGTAAAGCGCACGCTCGACGTCAAAGGTTTGATTTTCGATCAGCTTCATCATGTCCTCGTCAATTCTGTTTTTGTACACTCTTATATTCATCGTAATAGCGGTAATAGGGGCAGGCACGAGTGTTGCGCTCTAAAAAGCGCATCCGCTCGTCCTCATCTAAATCCATTCCGCACACATATGCATCGGCATCTTCATCGTAATCATAATGCACACAGCTTTCGCAGTTGGTCGGCTTGTCCTTCTTCTGCGGCTTTTTCTTTTTGTACTTGTCAAAGTCAACGTCCATCAAATGTTCCATGCCGCGCCTCACTTCCCCATCTGTCCTATACGCGCCGCGACGGCAGCAGGCACAAGAGGTTCGATGCTCTGCCCCGCTTCAATACACTGTCGCACCAGCGTCGAGCTGATGTGATCATAGGCAGGATCAGCGGGCAAATACAGTGTCTCCGCCCGAGGATTGTGCGCGCGATTATACAGCGCATGCTGTTGCTCGTAGGCATAATCAGCCTCGTTGCGCACGCCCTTGATGATGATATCGGCACCCACTTCATCGACCAGATCAATCAGGCGGCCGCTCGAAGAAACGACCTGAACATTGCTAAACTCCGCGCAAGCAAGGCGAGCCAGCTCGGTACGCTCCTCCATAGAAAACATATACTGCTTGACCTTGGCGTCGGCCACGTAGGCGCGCATATCGTTGGTCATGACAGCGACATAGACACGGTCAAACAGAGCAGCGGCGCGGCGGATGACATCCATATGCCCTACTGTAATAGGATCGTAGCTGCCGGGCAACAGAGCCACGGTCGCTTTGGTTTGATTATTCATGACGCTCCTCCTTGTGATAGGACAGTACCGTTACGTACGCCACACCGTATTTGGCACGGCGACGCACCTCAAAGTGTGATGCCATCGCCTCGTTGCCCTCAAAAATATCCTCCTCGGCGCTCTCACAAACAACGAACGCGTCATCCTCTAACCAGTCCCCCTTCAACAGCAGCGACAACGCCGGGCAGACCAACCGTTTGGCATAAGGCGGATCAAGCACCACAAGGCCAAATCGCTCGGGCATGCCGGGGCGGCGGGTACGCAGCACATCGGTATAGTCAGCGCACAGCACGGTGCATTCCTTTTCAAAGTGGGTCTTTACGACATTCTTTTTGATGATTTCAACCGCTTTGGGCGATGCATCGACCAACACGGCACGCTCTGCCCCGCGACTGACAGCCTCCAGAGCCATCTGCCCCGAGCCGGCAAACAAGTCCAGCACCGTCCGTCCCGCCAACTCAAACTGCAGCATGGAAAATACCGCCTCTTTGGCTCGCTCGGACGTTGGGCGCGTGGCCTCTCCCTCAAGCGTATATAAGTGCGTGCCGCGTGCGCGGCCTGTGATAATTCTCATCATAATTGGTATTGCCTCCGGCGGCCAAAGAAACTTTTATTAAAAAAGCTTCTTTGGAATCTTCAAAAAACTTTATAGGAAATGTTATTGACTATCGGGGAAAGATTATGGTTGAAAAGGTCACTTTCCTTTGACATGGAAATAATCGTACACCGCCTGGGCATCGCGCCCACTGATACCTTTGATGGCGGCTATTTGTTGCACACTTGCCTGCTTAATTGCACCAAGACCTCCAAATGCCGTAAGCAGTTTTTTCGCCTTGATTGCTCCTATGCCGGGAATCTTTTCAAGTGATGAGGTTTTGAGCGTCTTGCGCTTGGCCGCGTCCATGCGGGAAACAGTGTAGCGGTGAACCTCTTCCTGAATGCGGTACAGCAGCATAAACACCTGCTGCTCGCGTGCAATACTGATCTCCTCCGTGTCGGTGCACAGCGCCCTTGTTTTATGGTAATCATCCTTAACCATACCAAACACGGGGATATCCAGCCCCATCTCGTCAAGCAGTTGTCGGATCACACCAACGTGTCCCCGACCGCCATCAAGCAAAATAAGATCCGGTACTTGCGAGAACGAGCCATCCTCATCACCAAGATGGGACAAGCGGCGATAGAGTGCCTCGCGCATACTGGCATAGTCGTCCGTTCCCTGCACCGTTTTGATATGGAAGGTGCGATAGTCCGACCGACGGAACTGCCCATCGCGGCAGACGATCATCCCTGCCGTCAGATGTTCCGCGCCAAGGTTGGAAATATCATACGCCTCAATACGCTCGGGATAGACCTCAAGACCGCAGAGCTGTGCCAAGCGAATAAGCGCGCCATCATCCTTTTCCAATGCGGCGCGGTGGCGTTCAGCTCGTTCGCGAGCGTTATCCTCAACCATGCGGCATAGCGTATGCAGTCGTCCTCGCTCGGGTACACGCACGATCACACGATGACCCGCAAGCCCTGTCAGATAAGCGGAGATTGTTTCAAGTTCTTCCTGCTCCATGGAAAAGGAGAGCAAAATCTCATGTGGAATATAGGTGCGGACGCGATAGTGCTCGCAAAGGAATGCACTCAAATCGCCTGCCTCGGTCAGTTGGTCGCGGCCAAACACAAAATCGCTTTTATCGCTCACTGCACCGCTTCGGATATAAAACACCGAAATGCAGGAGCAAATGTCATCGCTGTACAGCGCCACCACATCCTGCTCGGTATCGGGTGCGGCAACCACGTTCTGGCGATCAGACAGACGGTCAAGCGCGCGAAGCGTGTCGCGGTAAGTCGCCGCGGCCTCGTATCGCTCCTCTTCGGCACATTGGAGCATACTCTCCTCGGTCTGTCGTCTGACCTGCGCCGTTTTGCCACGCAGAATATCAACTGCCATGTCGATACGGGCTTGATACTCCTCAGGCGTGATCTGCCCTGTGCAAACGCCGCAGCACCGTCCCATCTGATGATACAGGCAGGGGCGGATCTTGCCGATATCACGGGGAAAGCGATGCTTGCAGTCGGGCAAGCCGAGCGTCTTTTTGAGTGTATCGATAATCGAGAACACCGTAGCCACACCCGAATAGGGACCAAAGTATTTGCCCTTATCGGCCTGGCGAGTACGCGTCATGATCAGGCGCGGATATTCCTCGGCAGTTACTTTGATATACGGATAGGACTTGGCGTCCTTGAGTCGAATATTATATTTTGGCGAATATTGCTTGATCAGGGCGTTTTCCAACGTCAACGCTTCAATCTCGGTGTCACACAAAAAATAATCAAAATCAGCAACAAGCGATACCATACGCGCCGTCTTTACGTTTTTCTCACCGTTCTGAAAATATTGCGATACGCGGTTTTTCAGTTTGCGCGATTTGCCGACGTAGATGACCTTGCCCAACCGGTCGCGCATCAGATAGACACCCGGGCAAAGCGGTAGTTCGTTGGCCTTTTGCAACAACGCATCACGATCTAGACGCATCGGTGTGGTCTTATGTTCGTTCTGCACGGGGCACCTCCTTGTCGTTTGGTAAAAAAGAACGGCGCGAGCACGAAATAGCACCCTGGGTGCCGGGCCTTGGCCCTTGCGCTCTCGCCGTCTGTTTGCTCACGGTAACACCGCTTTACGAGCAACTAATTCAGTTATTGTCGAATCCGCTGTCGATCAGCTGCGAAAGACCATCAAGAGCCGCTACCTCGTCCTGACCGTCGGCAATCAGCGTAATGGACATTCCCTTGGCAATGCCGAGAGAAAGAACGCCGAGCAGACTTTTGGCATTGACGCGGCGATCGTCCTTTTCCACCCAAATGGTGCTTCTGAACGAGTTGGCCTTCTGAATAAAGAAGGTCGCAGGTCTTGCGTGCAGACCGCTGGTATTGACAATAACAACGTCGCGGGAAATCATACTATCCTTGCCACTCCTGTTTCATAATTTAACACAATCTATCCTATGTCGGGCGTCCAATCGGCGCAACCCGACAAGCATACTTTTCTATATTTAGTATATCAAAAAAGTCGCATGAAATCAAGCAAAACTTTGTGGTGCTTTTTCATAAATTTTCAGCAACCGCCCACGATATTATGTCATAAAATTCACATAAGCGGCGATTTTTCAGGTGCTTGCGTAATATTTCGAGTCGAAATCGGTCACTCCGCGTCTTATTTTTCAGTAGTGTCCAACGCCACGACCGTCAGCACAAAAGAGGTTTGTTCGGTGTGTACGGCAATGGTCTGACCGGGGGTAATCGGCGTGCGTCCGCCCAACAGAAAAGTGCCGTTCTCATCCACAAAGCCAAGGCAAGATACCGTCCCCTCAAAATCGACGATCGGCGAATCGTCAGGTACCGCAACCTCGACGTAATTGCCGCTTTCATCCTGAACTAGGACCTTGGCCGCACTCACAGCGAAGGGCGTTCCGTCCGTTGCCGCGGTATGCACGGCGATCTGACCAAGCGCCGAATCGGCACTATCAAGATATACCGTGTCGCCCGCTTTGATCGCCTGGGTAATTGCACTCTGTGCGCTCTTGACCTCAAAGGTCACCATGACGGTATCAAGCGTATCGTGCTGCTTCTCTGCCGCTGTTTGATAATAACGGTATCCGATGGCAAAGGCGGCAGCCAGCACAAGCAAAACGATGACGATATCCAGCACGTTTCCGCGTCGCCAAAAGCGTTTCGTATTCTTTTCTTCGTTTTTCATGCTTGCCACCTCCTTACTTTGTATTTCCGACTTCCGTCAGCTTAACGCACACACCGTTGCCCACGTAGCCGGGGAAACGCAGCGTATAGGAATCGCCAATGCGAAGGGCTCTGCTGTTGATTGTGTAGCCAACGCCCTTCGTGTAGATCGCATCTGCCGTGATCGTTACCGTGATATCCACGCGGCCGGGCAGTGGGACCAGCTCGCCTGCTTTACCCTCCGCGGAGGAGAACGTGAGCATCAGCTTGCTCGGTGTTGTAGCAATAGCCGAAACAGCCCCCATACCCGACTTGGTATCGGCATCGTACAGTGCGTTACCTTGGGTGATGGCATGTGCAAATGCTTCATCAACGGCTGAAAAACGGATCTGATATTCGATGCGACATTCTCTGCCCGAATCATCCGCTCCAAAAACATCGGAAACACGAACACCCATTACCAGCAACGCCACAATGACCAAGACTACAAAAATAACAAAGAGATCAAACAGATTCAAGCCACTCCCCTTGCGCGAACGTTGAACATTGCGCTTAACCCTCGCACGGGCACGGGCATCTTTATCCTCGCCAAGAGAAATCTCCTCCGGCTGGCGGTTATTATTTTCTGCCATAATAATTCATCCTTTCTTATATTGAAGCTGCTCAATGGAAGCGGAAGGTCACTTCACCCTGCGTTCGCTCGTCATCAACAGGGTTATATGCGCGCTCTGACAGACGCTCGCCAATACGAAGCTGAGCTGTGACCAAGCCCATCACCGTCCAGAACATAAAGAAAATACGGTAGTTATAGAAGATGTCGTCAAACAAGCCCATGATCAGCAACGCAACGATTCCCATCACGCCGCCCAAAACGACCAACCGCGGTCCACGCCACTCGCCATAACGGTAATATTCCAACGCATGACGCATCCAAAGCAGCATGGCCAATGCAAATACCACAAGACCGACCACACCAAAGCTACAAAGCAATTGCAAATACAAGTTATGAGCGTGCATGGCCGATTCAATTCCCGGCAAGGCGTAGCGGGCATAGACCGTGCAAAACGCACGCTCGCCGACACCGACGCCGCCAAACCAGTGGTCCGACAACATATCCTTGATTCCCTGCCACAAGTTGAGGCGATAGAGCACAGAGCTATCTGCCAAATTACCAATGCTCAAAAAGCGACGAGTGATACGTTCGGGGATCAGCGGCAACAGCGTTGCCACGGGAAGCGCCGCAACTACGGTATAGCTCAACGCCTTGTGATTCAGACAAAGCAAAAACAAAAACATCGAGATCACTGCACCCAACCAAGCACCACGTGACCAAGTAAAGATCAAGCACGCACCCAGCAAGCACAGACAAACGGCATAGCCAAAGCCTCGCAAAGCACGACCCTTGGCAAAAAGGCAAGACAGAACAAGCGGCAACAAAAGCACCAGATACTCCGCCAACATATTTGGGTTTTCCCACGTTGCATACACACGGCCGCCCAGATCGGAAAACAGCGACAGATCCAGATAGGCAACCTCAACCGTTGAGAAAAAGCGTTGCCACAGCCCCATCAATGCCACAATTGTGCAAGAGCCGATCAACACGTGCATCATCCGGCGGACAGCGTCCTGCGAGCGCACCAAATTGGCGACCATAAAGTAAATGCTCATCAGCGCAGCATACATCAACGCACTTTCAAGCGAAGCGCGCCCTCCGCGTGTCACGACGCCGCCAAAAATATACATCAACAACAACAGTGCAACCGCCGCATCGGTCAGTTCCCAGCGCCATACGCGCTTGCCGCACAGCAGCTTGACCACAAAGCTAAACAGCGACAGTACCACGAGCACCATCAACGAAAGGGTTGGGCGCTCGGTCAGCGTCATAAAGGGGCACAGTGCAACAGACAGCAACATGCCGATTTCGGGATTGCGCAGTATCATCAAAAGCAGGATAATAGCAGCAACCACCGACAAAATCGCGTGCGGAGAATATAAAAAGGTCAACGATCCGAAGATAAATGAAAAGATCAGTGCCGCAATATACCGCTCCTTCCCCTTATCATGATAGAAACGGAATCTCTCCTCCGCGATGCCCAGCGTCTCGATGAGCAAAAGTCGAAAGAAGCGGCTGGTGCGAAGTGAATAGGCCAACGAGCGAGTAGACGCAAATAGCGGCAACGAGGCCAATACCATCAAGCCGCCCGTAATGAGATAGCTAACGTGTGAGCGTTCGGGCATCAGATTTGCCGTAACATAATAGGCCACAATAGAATAGCAACCAAAGAACAGCAAAAAGACACCGTAAGAATTCAAGCTGCATTGCAGCAATGCCCGTTCGATTGCCGTAACCATGCGGCAAAACAGGCTTTTTTCAATCATCGCCGAGACCTTCTGACGGAAGCGGAAGGTCAAGCGGTCAGACCTCTTGCGCTTACTGCGCAACGACCGTCGAAGGAAACCATCGGAAAGCGCATCGTTTGTTTTGCGATAATTGGTCAAATACCGCCCCAACGCGCTGTTTAAGATCAGGGCATATAACCATGCAGAGGCACAGTGAAGTCCGTGCAATATCACGCCGTTTTTGCGGCGCGTTGAACGTCGGTTATAAGAATTCAACAGAGCACCTCCCCTTCCGTTTTTTCATTGGCAAGCGGTTCCGCGGTCATTGATTGCGCACAGGCTGTTCTTTTGCAACGCTTCTTTTTGGGCTCAACGGGCGGATGCGCTGCGCGCCACGCCTCCAGTAATTCGGGACGATTGCGCTCAGTCAGCGCAATGGCGGTTTCCAAACGATAGGCATCCACCTTCGCATGGTCTCCCGAAAGCAACACTGGAGGCACCTCTCTGCCGCGCCAAACAGCGGGCTTGGTATACTGCGGATATTCGAGCAGTCCCGAAGCAATGCTTTCCTTTTCGTAGCATTCTTCATCAGCAAGAACCCCCGGCACCATGCGCGCCACGCAATCCGTAAGAATACAGGCCGGGATCTCGCCCCCTGTCAGCACATAATCGCCAATGGAGATCTCCTCGTCCACGATTTCATCCACCACGCGGCGATCAACACCCTCGTAGTGGCCACAAAGCAAAATCAAATGATCATAATCCCGTGCCAATTCGGTCGCGCGTTGTTGCGTCAAAACCTTGCCTGTCGGGGTCAAATAAATGACATGACGACGCACGTTATCGTCTTCCCCTGCTTGGGCAAGCACGCCTTGATAGCAGTTCCAAATCGGCTGTGCCGCCATGAGCATTCCCTTGCCGCCACCATAGGGCGTATCGTCCACGCGGCGGTGCTTGTCCTCGGAGTAGTCGCGGATCTGATGCGTCGCAACCGTCAACGCGCCGCTCTTTTGGGCACGCCCGATGATACTCGAGCCAAGCACCGTATCCACCAGCTCGGGAAACAGCGTCATAATATCAAATCGCATGGGCATTCGATCCACCACCTTTCCATCAAAATCAAACCATGATCAATCTTCAAGCAATCCCGGAATGGGACGTACATATACGCCACGTTCCACATCCACACGGATCAAAAAAGCATCCACCATCGGGAGCAATCGCTCGCCTGACGGCGTACGGACAACCAGCATATCGCGTCCTCCTGCGAAGCTGAGCTCCTTGACACTGCCGTAAATTTTATTTTCATCATCCGCGTCAATCACGGAAAGTCCGGGCAGATCAGCTAAAAAATACGCGTCAGCCGACAAAGGAATGTCCGCGCGGCGAGCGTACAGTACCTCACCCTTGAGCAGTTCAGCCTTGTCCATGTCGTCAATACCCTCTAACTGCATCAGAACCGTTTCCTGCTTGCGCCCGGTTTGAAGCACGCGCAAGGGCACATACTGTCCGGAGACAAAACGGTAGACTTGAGGCAATGAGGCCAACACGGTGGGCGAGTCGCAATAAGATTCTACCTTGACCCAACCATGGCACCCGTGGGTATTGTGTACCTTGCCACACTCCAGATATTCGCACTTTGCCATAAGACTTGCCCCCTTCCGTCGCTTTTTCCTTTTTTGGTTTACATACATAGTTTATTATAGCATATAAATTTATTTTTTGCAATAGCCCATAGCAACTTTCCCTTGATGCAAAAAAGAACAGAATATTTACAATTACCCTCTTGCATTTTTTGCCAATATCGGGTACAATAGTATTAATAATGTAAATTCCAAGGAGGAACGTATGATTTTTTTGAAGCTTCTGGAAGGCGAGGCCCCTGCTCCCACGGGCAGCATCATTCCCACTATATTGATGGTGGTCGCTGTCGTTGCCGTTTTCTTCTTCATGAACCGCTCTCAGAAAAAGCAGGAGCGCGAGGCAAATGATATGCGTAATTCGCTCATGATTGGTGATGAGATCACCACCATCGGCGGCATCATCGGTCGTGTTGTCAAGGTCACCGAAGAGACGGTTGTCATCGAAACGGGCAAGGACCGTACCAAACTGCACATTCTTAAAAATGCCATTCGCAGTGTCGATGTCCATGCGGCAGACACCGTAGAGGCGGCTGAAAAAGCAGCAAAGAACGAAGAAAAATCCGACAAATAAGATTACGGGCTGTTTTTGCAGCCCGTTTTCTTTTGACCTGTCATATGATTCCTCTCTTTGGCATATATTGAAGCAAGACAAGCAAAACGGAGGCAACATATGAAAACGACCGCAAAACGTTCGCATACAACCCAAAAAAGACCGCGCACAGCAGAGCGCCCTATTGAAAGTGCAACCCCCCCGTTGCGATTGGCCAAAGCCACCGCGCGCGGATGTCTGTTTGCGCTCTTGGCAACGATTGTGCTGTCGGCGATTACTGCTGCCGTTGCCTATGCCACCGCCGACCCCGATGCCCTGGTCGTGCCGCTTTCTCTTTGCGTTATGGCAATATCGCCGCTGATCGGCGGTCTTGTTGCCTATCGTTCCTGCCGCATCTCGCCGCTGTTATGCGGCACGTTGAGTGCGCTGGCGCTATTGTTTTTCTATTTTGTTCTCTCCTATCTGCTTCCCGACGAGCTGCGTGGGCAATGGCCATCGGGCTTGCGTTGGGGACTGCGTGGCGGTGTCCTGGCGTTTTCACTGATCGGTGCCGTGATGGGCGCTTACGCCCCCAAAAAGCGAAAAAGAAAAAGAAGATAAGCGATAAAGTTAAACAGCAGTCCGAGCGTTTCGGGCTGCTGTTGCTTTTTATATTTTTCGATATACGCGGCAATCGAATTCAATCTCCGTGTGCAAGCATTGCAAGTGCTCCAGCTTTTTCTTGTCTTCAGGCGAGGTTCGCCAATAATAAGGCGTCATGGAAAACAAATTGCCGATCTGCTCATTGCCAACCACCTCGATCTCGCCACGCACCGTTGTCTGCTCGCACAGTTGCATTTCCGTCGGAAGATCAGCCCGCATGGCGTTTTCGTACGTTTCATCATAGATCGCACGCTTGAGCCCCAACAAATGTCGCTCTCCTGCGCCCAACAGAATCAGCACACCGCCCGGCTTGAGCACGCGGCAAAACTCTTTTTCGGCGCACGGCGCAAAAATATTGACAATGGCATCGACCGATGCCGAGGCCAACGGAAGCTCAAATAAGCTCGCCACGCCAAAGCAGGCGCCCACCCCTTCGCGGCGCGCCGCCTTGGCAGCAGCATCCACTGCATCGCGCGAAAGATCAAATCCGCATATCTCATACCGCCCTTCGCCGCACGCCGCCAAGCGGTTGGTATAATACCCTTCCCCACATCCGGCATCAACGATCAACCCTGACGGTACGTACGTCGATACCAGCGAGCAGAGCGCATCAGCAGCAATCGAATAATAGCCCGCCGACAAAAAGGAGGTACGGGAACGAACCGCCGCTTTGGCATCACCGCCACCGCTGTGACGGGGAGCCAAATGGACATAGCCGCTTCGTGCCATATCAAACGTGTGGGTGCGCGGACCGCCGCACAGTAGCATACCTGCTCCGTGTGAAGCGTCATGCGTCATATCTGCACCGCAGACGGGACAGCGCAACGCTCTCATATATAAGCTTTGTTGATTCTCCATAGTCATTCTTCCCCTGTCATTTCCATATCATTCCATTCATTCGGCTCTGCCACGGGCAAAGCAAACCAAAATTCCGAGCCTTCTCCAATCGTACTATCGACACCGTAGGCAGCTTGATGCGCTTCAAGAATACCTTTGGTAATGGACAGACCCAGGCCTGTACCAATCATCGCACTGCGATGGACGCGATCCACCTTGTAGTAGCGATCCCAAATGTGCGGTAACTCCTGCTCGGCAATTCCTGCACCGTGGTCACGCACACTCAAGCGAACCGTCCCGTCAGCTTGAAGTGTCTGAACGACCTCAACAACCTTATCCTCCCCGCAATAATTGATCGCGTTATTGATCAGATTATAAATCACCTGCAGTATCATAACACGATCCGCCTTGACCGACACATTCTGATGTGCTTCAAACGCAATATGATACCCACCGTGATGTGTCAGCTTGTCGTAACGATGCATTACCGCACGTATCGTTTCGGTCAGATCGAACACCGAAAGCTCAAGCGTCCGTATTCCCGACTGCAACCGAGACAGGTCGAGCAAATCGTTGACGAGCTCGGAAAGATACGTAGCCTCATCGATGATGACCTGCACGTTCTCGGGCGTATTTTCACCGGGAAGATCACGCATAACCTCGCCATATCCCTTGATCATGGTCAAGGGAGTGCGCAGATCATGCGAGATATTGGCGATCAATTCCTTTTGCAGACGGTCGATCTTGGACAGCTCATCCGCCGCAAAGTTCAGCGTTTGAGCCAGCTCGCGCGTTTCGCGATAACCGTGCCCCGTAAAATGAACATCATACTTTCCTTTGGCCAATCCGCGCGCCGTTTCATTCATGCGCTCCAAAGGACGAGAAATGCGGCGCGACATCAGATATGCCAGCAATACAGCGGCCAAAAGCAAAAGTGCAGTGATCCAATAGAATTGCGCCTTGAGTGTCGATACCGTTGCACTGACAGGTGACAGCTCGGAATCAAGCAATATGATATATTCTTTGCCATCTGCCCCTTGGGCCAGTCGCATATGTATCGCGGATACGCCTTCATTATTGAAAGGAAATACTTCGTTGTCCGAGGGCGGTGATTGTTCACTGCCATCCCATTCTTCAGGCTTTACTCCTGTGGGAGTATGGACCTTACCCTCGCTGTCCATCCAGATCATACCGTCACGGTGAAACTTGACCTTGCAGGCGTAGCTCCCACCATTTTCCGCCGCATATTGATACAGCTCGGCAAAATGGCGGCCGCCGCTGACCTTGTGTATGATGCAGTTTCCCGATACGTCTGCTTTGGTCACGTAGCGGGCGCGTCCGTCCTCGACGCGCCAAACGGTGATGCACATAGAATAGGTTTCGGCGCAATCCCAAACCGTATTTTTGAGCGTCAGCAAGTCCTGCTCTTCCAGTGTCTCTTTGTTACCAAGAACCGCGCACAAGACGTCCGCCGTTTGCTGCATCTCACCATTTTTGATGTTTTCGTAAAACGGAACCAGCAGCCAAATTTGAAACGACCATAAAACCAGCACAAAAAAAGCGACAAACAGGCTCAGATATCCCATCAGACGCCATTGAATTCCGATGCTTCTCCCATTGGCCTTGCGGCAAGATAAGGCGCGGGGACTCCGCGCCTTAGTTCTCTTTTTGCTTTCTTTTTGATCCGATGATGTCATTCCCACACCTCCCAATATCGGTGTTCGTTGTTACTCAGTCGCCCTCAAAGCGATAGCCGACGCCGCGAAGCGTCACAATGTACGTGTTATACCGTCCCAAACTGCGACGAAGCAGCTTAATATGCGTATCCAGCGTGCGAGCATCACCATAGAAGTCATAGCCCCACACCTCGCAGATCAATTTTTCACGTGAGAGAGCAATGTTGCGATTTGCCAGCAGATAGAAGAACAGATCGTACTCCTTGGGCGACATATCCACACGCTTGCCATCGATATAGACCAGCCGCGCTGTAATATCAGCCTTCAGTCCGCCGCCGTCCAGCTCGATAATCTCGTTTGGCCGCTGAGTAGTCGCAACGATTTCGTTTGCTCGCTGCACTCGCTTCATGATCGCATTGACACGAAGCATCAGCTCCTTGGGCGAAAACGGTTTCATGACGTAATCATCGATGCCTACCTCAAAGCCGTTGATACGGTCGTATTCCTCGCCTCGCGCCGACAGCATGATGATGGGGGTTTGACAGTTCTTGCGGATCTCGCGGCAAGCAGAAAATCCGTCCAACTCGGGCATCATGATGTCCATAATGATCAAATCGTACGTGTGCTTGCGGCATAAAAGCACCGCGTCCATGCCGTTGCCCGCCTCGCTGACCGTATGGCCCTCGAATTCCGCGTATTTTTTGATGATGGTACGGATGCGTACCTCGTCGTCGACAACTAAGATGTGATACATTCGTCCACGCTCCTTGTTTGATATTAATTGCTATCCGTTATTTTGTGTCAAATCGAACGTCTGCGTCCGATGGTATATATTCCTGCAGAACCAACGAAACGCTAAGCGTCGTTTCGCTCAAAACAGTCTTGCCGTTTTGGGTCTTCTTTTCGATACGAATGACCTCGACTGTGACCGTTTCGCCCACGGCACACTCGGCAAGCACCGTTTCCACGTCCGCGCCCGATGCAATGGGCGTTCCATTGATATTCAGCAAATAATCGCCAAACTGCAGCTCGTCGCTGTATTGCGAATCTACAATGTAGGCACCCAGTCTGGTCGAGCCAAAATTCTTCCAGGCAGTCAACGTATTGGAAACGTCATACACCGTAAGCCCCGAGTCGACCACACCACGCACGTAACCGTATTCGATCAGCTCGCATATCACATCGTACGCCGTGTCGATCGGGATGGCAAAGCCCAGCCCCTCTACATCGTCCTCCGAGCATTTGGCATTGACCACGCCGATCAGTTGCCCTGCCATATTGAACAGTCCACCGCCCGAGTTTCCGGGATTGACCGCCGTATTGGTCTGAAGTAATGTCATTTTCTGCCCGTCAATGATCAACTGGCGCGCAGCTGCGCTGATGATACCGTCAGTCAGCGTACCGCCAAGCGATCCGAGCGGATTACCAATAGCAAACACAGGCTCACCTACGATCAGATCAGCACTGCAGCCCAACTTAGCGGCAGGCAGTGGCTGTTCGGACGCAACCCACAGCACGGCGATGTCGGTGGATGCATCCTTGCCTATAATCTCAGCTTGATATTCTGTCCCATCCTTAAGTCGTACTGTTATCGTGTCAGCACCGTCAATCACGTGATGATTGGTCACGATATAGCCGTCAGTAGAAATAATAACGCCACTTCCTGCACCGCTCGTCACGTAGTTGCCCAGCCAGCCGCCGTTAACAGCCGTTTCGGTGGAAATTTCCACTACGGTATCCGCTACCGTCGCATACGCTTGCGCCAGCGTATCGTACGCCTCATCGCCCGCCGAGCCGGTATAGGTCAGAGAATCTCGTCCTACACTCTTATCGATGTCGGGCAACGGATTACGCGATGCGTCGGTCGAAGGACCATTCGTTTCTTGCTGCTCTGTGCCGATAAGAGCTCCATCAAATGTGGGAGAGGAAACATCTCCGTCCTTTGATTTACCGTACCAAGGAGAATTGTTCTCAGCATCGTCGTACATGGATTGCACCATCAGCGTGCCGATCGCTCCTGCACCAAAGCACAGCGCCGTGCACAGTGCAACAATAGCCACGATCCATGCAACGCGGCTACCATTTTTAAAAGGCTTATATTTCAAAGGCGTCTTATTCGCCGGGGACGTATGTTCATTGCAGTCGTTCTGATTCATATCATTGTCATAATTCCAATGATTTTGATTCATCACTACCCATCCTTTCATTTGCGCGAGCATGTCAAGCGATGCGCTCGACACGCCTTGTTTTACTTTGTGGTTTTATTATAAACCATATTTGTGACTAATTTATGACGAGTTAACAAAAAGTAGTTGAAAGTAGCGAAAAAAAGCGTCATTCTCCTTGTGTCGAGCAAGAAAATGTAGTATAATATTTGTAGTGAATAAAAATCTCGGCAAGAAAGGAGCAAGCTATGAATCTGACATCTTATTTACAGCCTTACGGCATTGAACTGACAGGCGTGCTAACGTTGGATGCCTGCTCGGTACATAAACCATATTTGCTCCATCGAGCCGGCTTTGACCTTCAAAAAGCAAATACGATCTTTGTACAGATCTTTGCCGTTCCCTATCTGACCCCCGACGCGCAGCATGCCTCGCGCAATCTTTCCGCCTATGCCGTCAGCGAGGATTATCACCTCTTTTTTGAACAGCTGTATGATGAGCTTTTGCCTCGCTTGCGCACCGAATATTCCGATCATCTTTTTGCAGGCTTTGCCGATCACTCACCCATCGATGAGATTTCTGCCGCAGTCGATGCCGGTCTTGGCGTGCGCGGATTGAATCACCTTTTGCTGACCAATCGATATTCCTCTTATATTTTTCTTGGAGAGATCATCACCGATCTTCCCCTGACGCCAACGCCCTCTGTTCTGCCGCCCGAGGCACGCAACTGTCATGCCTGCGGTGCCTGTCTTGCGGCGTGTCCCATGCAAAGTGAGGGGGGCGAGTGCCGCTCATCCCTGACGCAGAAAAAAGGAAATTTGACTGCCGAGGAGTGTCAAGCATTGCAACGCTTTGATAGCGTCTGGGGCTGTGATATATGTCAGCAGGTCTGCCCTTACACAGCGCACGCCAAAGCGCGCGGTACCATCTACACTTCAATTCCTTTTTTTCATCGAAATACCATCCCTCATTTGACCATAGATCTTCTAGACGAAATAAACGACGACGCCTTTTCCCGCCGCGCCTATGCCTGGCGGGGACGCGAGGTCATTCGTCGCAATCTCTCGCTCAAGCAATCCCAACGAAAGGAGGACTGAGGCGTGCTTCATTTGATTCTCGGCGGTGCAGGCAGCGGAAAATCCGTGGGGCTGACCGATATGATCGCGGCTGATATTGCCGCCGGACGCCGCGCTTGGCTCATCATTCCCGAGCAGCAGGCCAATCTCAGCGAACGCACTCTTTTGCCCAAATTGCCCACTGGGGCAGGCCTTACCTTCAACATCACAGGCTTTTCGGGGCTTTGCCGTGAGGTTGCCAATCGCTATGGCGGGGCGGCCATTTTGCCCATTGCAAGCGGCATCCGTTCTCTTTTGATGTGGCAAAATCTGCGCGAGTTGAACGGCCTTTTGCAGGAATACAATACGGTGTCCCCCCGCTCGGACGCCCATTTGACCACACTTTTGCTTCAAACCATCAATGATCTGCGCCAGAACGCCATCACGCCCACCATGCTTGAAGCCGGCGCGGCTCGTCTTCCCGATGATAGCGCTCTGCGCCCCAAGCTGTATGACCTCGCTTTGCTTTACGCCTCGTACGACAATCTGCTCACGCAGGTATGCGATGGCGCGGTGGGTGACGAACTGACACGTTTGTGCGAGGTGCTTGAGCACCACGATTATTTTACGGGCGGAAACGTTTACATCGACTCCTTCACCAGCTTTACGGCCGAGGAATATGCCGTACTGCGCGCCATGCTTCGCCAAGCTGACAACGTTTTCATCACACTCGGAACGGATAGTCATTTGAAGCATCAGCCCTCGCAAGACAGCATTGAGGACACCTGCCGCCGCTTGGTTCTGCTCAGTGCGCGAGAGGGTATTTGCGTCAAGCAGCATATGCTAACGAAAAATCGGCGTTGTCACAGCCCTGAGCTGCGTCTGCTGGAACGTAACCTTTGGAATTTGTCGCTCACCCAAGACTCACTTGAAATCCCCGACAAGCAGGAGCGCGGCGCCATCACGGTATTGCGTTGCACCAACATTTACGCCGAGGCCGAGGCGACCGCCCTTCACATTCTCGATTTGATCCATCAAGGGTATCGTTATGGGGACATTGCCATTACTGTGCGCGATGCCGCCACCTATCGCGGCATTCTCGACGCGGCGCTGGAACGCTACGGCATTCCTTTCTATTTTTCCGAAAAAACAGCACTGTCCGACAAGCCCTTGTCACGCTTGCTGCTCAGTGCCCTGCGCGCCGTCGCTTACGGCTTCCAGTCACAGGACGTACTGGCCATGCTCAAAACGGGACTTTGCCCCGTTTCCGCCTACGAGTTGGATTTGTTTGAGCAATACGTTGCCACTTGGAATATCAACGGCTCCGCTTTTGCCGCCCCCGTCTGGACACGTAATCCCGACGGCTATACCGAGCACATCTCCAAGCGCGGCAAGCACATTCTCGAAGCCGCCAACCACGTACGTGAGACGATTATGACGCCGCTGCTACGCCTGCATGGTGCCGTCTCGGGCGAAAAAACATTGCCCGAACTTTGTGAAGCGCTATATGATCTGATGCAGAGTTTTTCGCTGTCCGACCAATGTGCCCGTCTGGCACACGACGAGCTTGCCGCCGGCTACCTCAAGCAGGCAGGCGAGACCGTTCGCGTGTATGACAGCGTGCTGCAAACGCTGACTCAAATGAGCGCACATTTGCCTGATGCAGTCATGGATGCTGAAGAATTTACCACCGCTTTGTCCATGGTCTTCTCCCAGACCGAGATTGCCTCGGTTCCCTCGTTACACGACAGCGTTACTATTGGCTCGGCAGACACATTGCGTGTAGAAAATATCGCCGTTTCCTTTTTGCTTGGGATGAACGAAGGAGAATTCCCCAAGGCCATCTCTGATGAGGGCCTTCTGAGCGATGCAGACAAGCAACAGCTGTGCGATCTTGGCATCGAATTCGACTCCCGAAGCGAGCTTCGCTCATCCAACGAGCTTTTGTTCGTCTGGCGCGCCATGACCAAGCCTTCCGACAAGCTGTTTGTATCCAGTGTTCTTTGCTCCACCGACGGAAAGGAAAAGACGGCCTCCGTTGCTTACAACCGCCTATTCTTTCTCTTCCCGTATCTGCATGAACAGGTGCTGGATTTCGATCTTTCCATGATCGCCCCCAAAAAAGACGTTACTCCCTCCTCCACCGTTTCACCTTCGCCAGAGAGCGTCGATGATGAATCGTCCGATCATGAAATCCCTGCCGACGAGCCTGTACTGTACCAGCCGCTTGCGCCCGGCGAGCATGATTTATCCCCCGAGATTCTCTCTCGCTTGTTTGAGGGTGACACGCTCCGACTAACGCAGTCCAAAATTCAAAATTTTGTTCTTTGCCCCTACAGTTTTTACTGTAGCCAGTTTCTCGCTCCGCGCGAGCGCGAGGCTGCTCGTATTGATTACGCCGACAGCGGAACCTTTCTCCACTATCTTTTGGAACAATTTCTGCGCCGTTGTCTGGACAGCGATGGTGTATTCCATTTGCCCTGTGAAGAGGACATCGAGCCGCTGGCCAACCGTCTGGTCGACACCTACCTGCGCGGATTGCCGGGCGTGACCGCGTCCGATCTTCGCACACTTCACATTTTCCGCAAGCTCAGATCACTCGCGCTTTTACTGCTCCGCGACATTTTATACGAGCTATCCCATAGCCGTTTTACACCGCGCGCGTTCGAGCTGACCATTGACGGAATTACCCCGGGCTCTCCTGCCCCCTACGAGATCCCACTCGCAGACGGCAAAAAAATACAGCTTGGCGGCAAGATCGACCGCGTGGACATTTACCGTCGCGGCAACGAGATCTATCTGCGCGTGATCGATTATAAGAGTAGCGCACACGAAATCTCTCTTGACGATCTTCGCCAAGGCTTTGACTTGCAGCTAATGATCTATTTGTTTACGCTGTGCCGTCCTGAACACATCAACCCGGCAGGTGCATTGTACGTTGCCACCAGCGAAAGCGGCGGCAAGCCCACCACCGATCGGGCAGGACTGCTCATCAATGACAACGACATTCTCGCCGCCATGAACGACGAGATGAAGCCCGAGTATCTCGCGGGCATCAAGCTCTCCAAAAAGGGCGAGCTGACCGGCAAAGCGCTGACCTCCCATGACGAGCTGACGGCGCTGGAAACGGATATCAGAGAAACACTGCGCCGCATCGGCCAGGATATGTTATGCGGCCGCGCACCTCGCAAGCCGAGTGCCGACGCCTGCCGCTACTGTAGCATCAAGGACGGCTGTCCCGATGCCGTTCGTTCCACACAACGATAAGGAGGTCAGCCTATGTCTAAACCCAAATGGACAGACGCACAGCAATGCGCCATGAGCTTGCGCGGTCGCGATATTCTCGTATCTGCCGCCGCCGGCTCGGGCAAAACGGCTACGCTGACCGAACGCATCATTCGTTCTTTGCTTGAACTTGATGAAAACGGACGGCACACGGCCGATATTTCGCGTATGCTTGTCGTTACCTTTACCCGCGCCGCCGCGGCAGAGCTGCGTGCCCGTATTTCCTCGGCATTATCGGCCGCCATCGCCGCCCATCCCGATGATAAATACCTGTATCGTCAGCTTGTAGCGCTTGGGAGCGCCCATATTTGCACCATTGACTCGTTTTATCTGGAGCCCGTACGCGCCAATTTCGAGCGTTTGGGACTGCCAAGCACCTTTCGCCTGGCAGACGACAGCGAGTTGATGCCCCTCAAGGAGCAATTGCTCAATCAGCTTATTGAGCAGCACTATGCCGCCTCTGCCGCCGAGCAGCCCGACAGCGACGCTCCGCTGGATGCGCTGAGTGGAAACGCCTTTGCCCTTGCCATGGACGACCTTTTGCCCAACCGTGACCGCGGTGACACAGCCTCCGTTTTGCTCAAGCTATTCGACAAGCTCATCGCTTTTCCCGAGGGATTGGAGCTGTTGCGTATGAGCGCCGATCGGCTTTGCAAGCAGGCTGAACTGCCCTTCGAGCAAACGACCGAGGCACACATCCTCACCGCGTCGCTATGCGAAGAGCTTGCCTACGATTGCACCGTATTACGCCCGCTCTGTGCACAATTAATAACGCATCCGCTCACCGAAAAGTACTATCTTCCCTCGTTTGCTCATGACCTCAATACCGCCGAGCAGATATTAGCCGATCTTACGGCAGGGTTATGGGAACGTGCGGCACAAAAAGCGGCCGCATACGAGCCCATCAGCTTAGGCCGCCTTCCCAAGGATGCCGACGTTCCCTTTGACACCGAGGACATCAAAAACGCACGCAAGGACATTGTTGCGACCTTGCGTTCGCTGACTAAACGTTATTTTGCCGATTCCCCCGAGCAAATGCAGGCTCAAATGCTACGCACTGCTCGTACTCAACGTATGCTCTATACCCTGCTGAACGACTATGATCGCGCCATGCGCGAGCAAAAGATCCGCCGCGGTGTATTGAATTTTTCGGATGTGCGCCGATATTTGCTTCAACTATTGTTGGATGAGCATGGCAAGCCCACTGACGTCGCACGTGCCCTTTCCGACCGCTTTGACGCCGTTTACATCGACGAATATCAAGACGTCGACACAGTACAGGATCTGATCTTCTCCACCATCGGTGCAGGCGGAAAACGATTCATGGTCGGCGATATCAAGCAGAGTATTTACACCTTCCGCGGCGCAGAGCCCTCCATTTTCTCGGGCTACCGTCAGGCCTTTGCCCCCGTTCTAACGGTGCAGGATGCCCCGCAAGACAAAAACACCGGGTGCTGTGTATTTATGTCGGAGAATTTCCGTTGCGACCGTGCCATCATCAACTTTACCAACACCGTCTGCGGACATACCTTCCGCGTGTGCACCGAATCGTTGGGCTACCAGCCCGAGGATGATCTGGTCTATGGCAAGGACAAGGATCGCCCGAGCTATAAGACACAGGTGGTTTTGCTCGAAACGCCCCCCAAGGCGCTTCGCACGCCCGACCCCGATCCGACAACCGCACTGAGCCCCGAGGCTGTCTACGCGGCCGATGAGATCGCCCGTCTGATTCGCCACGAAACACATATCGACGGCCGCCCCATCCATGCTCGCGACGTTGCTATTTTGCTGCGCGGTTGGTCGGCGGCAAAGGATATCGGCACCGCCTTGCGCGCCCACAACATTCGCGTTTCATATGCCGCATCGGACGATTTAGCGGAAGACCCTGATCTGATTTTGCTGATCAATCTGCTTTCCGTCATTGACAATCCCCGTGACGACGTGCCCTTGACGGGACTTTTGACAGCCCCGGACTCCCCCTTCTCGCTGTCCGATTTGCTCGCATTGCGTGATCATACCCACGAACAATCATTGTATGACGATATCTGCGCGGCGGTGAGTGAGGAGAGCGAAGCGCCTCCGCTTCCAAGCGGTACGCTTGACCGTCTACGCGCCTTTCTTGCCAAACTGGCTCATTGGCGTGCGCTGGCTGCTACACTTCCGGCCGACCGTCTACTCCGCCAGCTCTCGGGTGAGCCATTCCTTGTAAACAAGGCAACCTCCCCCGCGTATCTGACGCTATATGACAAGGCGCGAAGCTATCAAAGCTCCTCTTTTTGTGGTCTGTATCAATTCATGCAATATCTGCGCCGCATTCTCAAAAGCAAGGATGGTCTGAGCGCGGCAGGGTTACAGAGCAGCGATGATGCCGTCTCCATCATGACCATGCATAAATCCAAAGGGCTGCAATTTCCCATCGTGTTTGTCTGTGGCTGTTCTACCGCATTCAACAGCGACGATCTGCGCTCCACCGTTATGTTTGACGCCCAACTTGGTGCCGCGGCTAAAATCTATGTTCCCGAAACTGCTGAGTTACGTGAGACAGTCACTCGCCGCGCCATCGCCCGTCTTACGGACGTGCGGCGTACCGAAGAGGAAATGCGACTGCTTTACGTTGCCCTCACCCGCGCGCAAGAACGCCTATATGTCACGGCGAGCCTCACGGGTAGCGCGGCAACGCCTCTGGCTCGTGCACGTGCCACAGCAAGCACAACACGTCATGCAATCCTGTCGGCCAACTCGTATTTGAGTTGGATTTTGAGCGCGTTGGAGGCCCATCGACAAACGGGCAAGGAGCCTTTGTGGGACTTGACTATCCTCAACCGCGAGCACTACCGCCATCCCCACCCTGTCTCCGTCCCCGACGAAACCGCCGAGCCTGCAGCTCTGCCGACCGTTTTTTCTGAGGGAGAGCGCTACCGTGCCATCATAGAGCATCACCGCACCTACGATGATCCTTGGACGTTGCTTCGTACGCTCCCGACCAAGGCAGCCGCCTCCAAGCTGCGAACAGCGATGCTAGACGGTGTCTGGTTGCCTGAGGATTTCGGCGGGGATGACGATGGTGAAAAGGATCGTACCGATCAGACAATGGATGCTGACAGCGAAGCCTCCATTCGCCATCGCATTGAGCTGATGCAACGAGCCAGCGTTCCCTTTGCGGAGCTGCTCCGCACCGACGACAAGGCAACGCCTGCCGAACGCGGCACGGCAACGCATTTGTTTATGCAGCACTGCGACTTCAAGTGCTTGCAAGAGGGCAACCTTGAGCGTGAGATCACGCGCTTGGTCGAACAAAAGTTCATTCCCCGACGCGCGGCAAATATTCTCAATCGCAAGCAACTGCAAGCACTGTGCCAAAGCGATCTGGTCTCTCTTGCCGCCAAGGCAAAACGCATTTGGCGTGAACAGCACTTCGACCGCTTCATTCCTTACGCCGATCTTACGAAAAACGCCGTGCTGGCACAGCAGCTGCAGGGCTACACACTGTACGTACAGGGATCCATTGACTTGATCGTCGAAGACGAACAAAATCAGCTTTGGCTGTTCGACTACAAAACTGATCGCTTGGTCAGCAACGACCCAAACGTCATCCGGGACAGAATGCTGGAGCATCACGCCGATCAGCTCCGCATTTACGTTGAAGCGATGAAGGATCTGTTCGGTCGCCGTCCCGATCACGTTTGTATCTATTCACTCCCGCTCGGTCGTTCGATCGACCTGACCGACAAATTATAATCGGAGGTTTTTATGTCATTTCTTTACTGGCTCGAATCCATACGTAATCCTTTTTTGGATGCCGTCATGTCCGTTATCACCATGGTCGGAGAGGAAACAATTTTTCTCGCCATCGCGCTGTTCATTTTCTGGTGCCTTGATAAAAAGAAGGGCTACATTTTCCTGCTCATCGGCTTTATCGGCATCACCATCAACCAGGTGCTCAAGCTGACCTTCCGCATCCCCCGCCCCTGGGTCAAGGATCCCAACTTCACCGTCGTGGAAAGCGCGATTGAGGAGGCCACGGGCTACTCCTTCCCCAGCGGACACACCCAAAACGTTGCCGACACCTTCGGCTGCATCGCCTACAGCACCAAAAAGCTGTGGCTTCGCATCGCCTCGGTTGCTCTGATTTTGCTGGTCGGCTTTTCTCGTATGTATCTCGGCGTACACACGCCTCTCGATGTTGGTGTGTCTCTGCTTGTCGGTGCAGTGCTTATCTTTGCGCTGTATCCCTTGCTCGAACGCCTGTTTGCCAATGACCGCAATGTGCTCATCGCTCTTGGTGCGACTGTCTTGATCTCGGTCGGCTTTGTGCTGTACACCGAGCTGTTCCCCTTCCCCGCAGACATTGATCCTCACAACCTCGCGTCAGGTCAAAAAAATGCCTACACCATGTTGGGCTGCTCACTGGGGCTTCTCGCCGCCTTTATCGCTGACAAAAAGTGGTTGCACTTCAAAAACGATGCTCCTCTGCTGGGTCAGATCGGCAAGCTAGCCGTCGGTGCGGGGTTGGCGCTGGCCGTCAAGGCCGTGCTCAAGGCTCCTCTGCTCGCCCTGTTTGGCGGTCATACCTCGGCTACTGCGCTGCGTTATTTCCTCGTTGTCGTGTTCGCAGGTGTTGTCTGGCCGCTGACCTTCCCCCTTTGGGCAAAGCTTGGAAAAAAGAACGCACCCTCGAGCGAAAACGCTTGACAATTGCCCTGTTTTCTGCTACAATGATGCGGTCTGCTCACAGATATTTCGGCAGACATAGAAAGGCTTATCATGGGATTTATTGAGATTTTTTTGACCGGCGTTGGACTGTCGATGGACGCCTTTGCCGTGTCGATCTGCCGCGGACTTCAAATGCGCCGTGGCGTCAACTGGCGGCATTTGCTTATCATCGCCGCTTTCTTCGGCGGCTTCCAGGCGCTCATGCCTGCCATCGGCTACCTACTGGGCAGTCAATTCAAGGACTACATCGTTGCCATCGACCATTGGATCGCCTTTGCTTTGCTGGCCTTTATCGGCGGTAAGATGATCTACGACGTCGTTTGCGACATTCGCGAACAAAAGGACGCTTGCGAATGCTGCGGCAAACAGCAAAATGAGGATACTGCAGACGATCACTTGGATGTACGTCAGATCGCCCTGATGGCAGTTGCCACCAGCATCGACGCGCTGGCCGTCGGCATCACCTTCGCTTTTTTGCAGGTCAATTTGCTGTTGGCCGTCACTATCATCGGTGTTACCACCTTTGCCCTGTGTGCGCTGGGCGTATTGGTCGGTCACAAATTCGGCGCACGCTTTAAAAACAAGGCCTCGCTTGCAGGTGGCATCGTGCTCATCCTCATCGGCACGAAAATTCTACTGGAACACCTCGAGCTGCTCCCCTTCTGATGGGAGATAGAAAGGATAGTATATGCTTCATATTATTGCGCTTGGCGATATCGTTGGCACAAAGACCATCGACGTCCTGCGACGCTCGCTGTGGCAAAAGCGCCGCGAGCTGAAGGTCGATTTCGTCGTGGCCAACGGCGAGAACGCCACCGATATTCACGGTCTTAACGCCCGCGACGCCCAAGCCATTTTAGATTGCGGCGTTGATCTGATCACGCTGGGCAACCACACTTACACCATGCGCGATCTTCACCTTTTTTTGGACAACAATTCAAACGATATCATCCGCCCCGCCAATTACCCCCCATCCGCTCCCGGCTGTGGCTACACCATTCGCGACGTGTGCGGCTGGCGCGCCCTCTGCATCAACGTAAATGGCACGACCTTCATGGAGCCGCTTGACAGCCCCTTTGAGGCGGTGGAAAAGATCCTCGCACGAGAGGAGGGGCGATATGACTTTGCCCTGCTTGACATCCACGCCGAGGCCACCTCGGAAAAGCTGGCCATCGCCCATGCCTTTGACGGCCGCATCGCCGTCATGTTCGGCACCCACACCCACGTGCAGACGGCCGACGAGGGCATCCTTCCGCGCGGCTCGGGCTATATCACCGACCTTGGTATGTCGGGACCCGTCAACAGCATCCTCGGCACCAAAATCGAGGCCGTGCTGACCAAGATGCGCCATCATATGCCTGCCCACTTCACCGTGGCCGAGGGCGAGATCGCCATCTGCGGTGCGCTGTTCACCGTCGATCCCTCGACAGGTAAGTGTGTCAAGGTAGAGCGAGTGAGATTCTGATACAAAAAGGAACACCATAGACCGTGAAAAGTCTATGGTGTTTTTCTATGATGCTTAATTCACTTCCGCCCCGCCCCATTCGACGACGCAAAAGCCCTCGCGCTCAAACGGCTCAATTTCGGGCGCTTCGATCTCGATCGGCTCCTCCAGCACTTGGTAGGCCATAAACACACGCAGCATGCTATCGGGCTTGGGGGTGATAGTCAGCTTGGCGTTTTCGGTGTAAACGTCCGTCTGGAAGGTAATGAGGTTGTAGGCGTTGTCCTGCATCCTCGGCAGCCAGTAGACGATAAACTCGTTATACTCGCGGGGTGTCAGACCCATCGCGGCCAGCGTTTCTTGCAAAAAGGCCGCCGTGCCCTCACCCTTGACCACAAAGCCGCGGCTCATATCGTACGGAACGTTGGAAATACCTTCCCAGAACAAATAGGAATACTCTAGCCCAGTTTTCTTATCGATCAGCGTCCCGTCGGGGTAAGCGGTCACGTTCCAACCGTTGTCATAGGCAGGGTACGTGCACAAAAGCTGACCGTTGAACTCCAGCTTGACCTCAACGTCCGTCATCTGCTCAGGGTAGAGATAAATGACCGGCTTTTCGGGAAGAGGCCCACTCGGATCGTAATCCTCATAAGAATCCTCGCAAGCCTCCGGCTCACACCCAACAAAGCAAAAGCAGGATAATACCAATAGAACCGCTAGCATGACAAGAACTACTTTTTTCATATCGATCTTCCTTTCTTTGAGCAATATTTGTTGCGATGATCACTCCAACCGATACCCTTTTCCGCGCACGGTGGTGATCAATCGAAGCCCCAACGGGCGTTCGATCTTGCGGCGCAAAAAGCAAAGATAAACCTCTATTTTGTTGCTATGCGCCTCTCCCTCACCGGGCAGACAAGCCTCCAGCATAGTACGGCTGACGATCTCACCGCGGTGGGCAATGAGCGTGCGCATCAGTGCCGCTTCTGTCGGACTCAAGCTAAGAATCTCCTCGCCGCAGAGCAGTTGATTATCTTCTGTCATCACCATCTTCAATTCGCTCGCACTTAATGCCGTATGAGCACGCCCCTCACGCGGTGCAACGGAGGTCATTTCTCCTCGTCCACACAGATGCCCCAGCAAAGCACGGAGCTGTGCCGTTGGGCAGGGACGCTGAAGCAAGCGGGAAAAGCGAGCTTGCCATTCGGTCGGCAATTGCGAGATATCACGGCAGATGCCTGCCACCATCTGCCCCTCACCAATAGCAAAGGGTTCTGTCATGTTGACGCTGTCAAGATCGATCAAAAGAGTGCGTTGCGTAGCAGATTGCGGCAAGGTCGCCGCCACCTCCAACGGCAGTGCCAGCTCTCGACACTCCAGGCGAACAAGGCATGCAAGCGAGCGATCATCCGTGACCAACAACAGCGGCATATTTATTGCAGTCGTGTCAAGCATAACGTGCTCTCCTCCATTTTGACCTCGAATTTCATACGCACTCCGGTTTCCATTTGCAGTAACAATTGATCCCCATTGAGCGAGATGTCGCCATAGTACTCATTCTGCTCCGTGATTATGCAAACCTCGCCCGCACGTGTGTCAAAATGCAACCACAGCGCACCGTTGAGCCATGCACCATTCAAGGCGTTCCACAAATCGGTACCGTCATACTCCTCGCCACCGTCGCGCGCCAACTTAATTTCGCCGCTCAGCAGACTTTCAACGTCATCGCTCCACGAGTCACCGTCCGGATCTTCACCGGGTGCCGGCATGGGGTCCTTCGGCGATTCGCTCCCATATCCGGGTGCTTCGTCTTCGACGCCCGAGTTCTCCATATCCTCGTCGCCATAGCTGCCACCGCCCAACGTGCCGTCAAGAGCTCCTCCAGGGGCCTCGGCCGACGGAGCATCATGCTCATACGAGGGGGACTGGGGGGCGTTGGCCTTGAACAGCGATCCTGGCAGCAGCATCAGCACAAAGAGGAGGCACGCTCCGATCAGTACACCGCCAAGTCGCCACGATCTTGCCCACATAGCACGTGGCCGCGTTTTCTTGGTAGCAATATTGCGCGGTTGCGCTTTGATCGACTGCATAATAGAATCGTGCAAAGCCGCATCGGGTACGGCTTCCTCACACGAAGCAATCAATGCACGAATCTCTTGTCCCTCTTGTGCCTGCGCCGCACAATATGGGCAGACATCAAGATGCGCGCGCACCATATCGGCGCGTGCTTGATTTAATTCACCGTCCAGGTACGCATCAAGCTGTCGGGATACCCACTCACAGCTCACCTTGCGTCCGCGCCGATTTTGTCCTTTCATCAATATATATCCTCACGTTCAGTTATTTTTCGTTGCTCATTCATATAGACGCACGAAATCAAAAAATCTTCCGTGTTTTCAAAATCTTTTCCAAATTTTTTCGCGCACGGGATAAGCGGCTCGCCACCGTCCCCACTTGTATGTCAAGCGTTTGCGCGATCTGCTCGTAGGATAGCCCCTGCATATCCTTAAGCAGCAAAATGTCGCGATGCTCGGGTGGCAAATCCTCAATGGCTTGCCGCACCTGGGCGATCAGCTCCATTTTAGACAGATGCGCCACCGGGTCGTTTTGCACGTCCGTATCCGCCAAGTCAAGCTCTACTCGCTCCCCCTGATCGTTTTCAAGGGTAAGTGATAGCTCGTGCTCGCGCCGTCGCTCGATCTTGCGCTGCATATCCAGCACAGTCGTTCGTGTCATTTTGAGCACATACGGCAAGATCGGACACTCAAATCGGTAGGACGGTAATGTTCGCCATTGCTTAATGAACGTTTCCTGCGTTGCATCCTCGGCGTCCTGCTTATGTCTTAACATCGAAAAGGCGAGACGGTACACCTGCGCTTCCAGCAACGTCAGAATTTGCTCAAACGCTTGCTCGTCGCCCTCTTGTGCCGCACGTATGAGCGCCCGCAGCTCCTTGCTGTCTTTCGTTTCAAACACAAACCGTCCCTCCTTCCGTTTTTTTTTCTATCTAATTATCGGATCAAGCCTCGCATAACCGTCTCCACCTCGCAAGGGGTGGTGGCTGTCATCAGCCGCCCCCGCGCCTCAGCGGCGCCGACGACGCCGTGGATATACCACGCCATTTGCTTTTTAGATTCAGCAAACCCAACTCTTTCGCCCTTTTCTTCTATCATTTGTGCCATCTGAGAAAGCGCCGTTTCGATTCTCTCCTGCAAGCTCGGGGGCACAAATTCACGCCCCTCTAAGGCTGCGGCAATCTCGGCAAACAACCATGGATTTCCCATCGCGCCACGTGCGATCATCAGACCATCACAGCCTGTTTTTTCTTTCATATTCAGCGCATCGGCCACGCTCATGATATCTCCGTTGCCAATGACGGGGATGGACACTGCCGCCTTCACGGCAGCGATCGCATCAAGATCCACGCCGGGGCGATACATTTGCTCTCTTGTTCTTCCATGCACACAAATGGCCGCCGCACCGCTTGCCTCCAGCTCCTTTGCCATTTCGACGGCGCAAATATGCTTTGCGTCAAAGCCGATGCGGATCTTAACCGTCACAGGCAGATCGACGGCCTTTGCAACCGCACGCACGATGCGCCCCGCCAAAGGAATGTCACGAAGCAACGCACTTCCCTCTCCGTTGGATACGATCTTATGTACAGGACAGCCCATATTGATATCAATCGCGGCAGGCTTCGCCTGACTGGTACAACCCGCATAAGAGCCCTCGGCGACCATTGCGGCGGCTTCAGCCATAAATTCAGGCTCACTGCCAAACAACTGCACCGCCATGGGCACGTCGTCTGCCCAGACTTTAGCCAACGGCGCGCTCTTGGAGTTCTCTCCGACCGAGGCGCGACGACTCATTTTTTCATAGCACAGCGACTTGGCTGATACCATCTCACTGACGGTAAATTCCGCGCCCTGCGCGCGGCAGATGCGTCGGAAGGGATGATCGCTCACTCCCGCCAGCGGGGCCAGCATCAGCCCGTGACGCAAGGAAACGTCACCAATGGTCAGTGCGGCTTGTGTATTTTGATGATTCATTTGTTTGTTTCCTCCGCTGTCTCGGGAGCAACACCCAGCTCCTCCAGCTTGTGGCGAATCTCCCACATATCGCGCAGCATATCCTCACGCTTGGAGGGATCACGCAACAGGGCCGATGGGTGATAGACCGCCGTCATCCAGATGCCGCCCTTATAAAACCATTTGCCATGCTCGCGTGTGATGCGGAAATCGGGCTTGATAAGTCGCATGGCGGCAATGCGCCCAAGGCAGACCAACACACGCGGACGGATCAGCCGAAACTGCTCGCGCAAGTATCCAATACATGCGTCCTGCTCGCTCTCTTCGGGATCGCGGTTTCGGGGCGGTCGGCATTTGAGGATGTTGGCAATATATACCTTATCGCGGGGCAGATCGACCGCATATAGATAGCGATCGAGCAGCTTGCCCGCCGCACCGACAAAGGGAATCCCCGTCGCATCCTCCTGCTCGCCGGGTGCTTCACCTACGAACATCAAGGCCGCCTCTCGGTCACCCGTGCCAAACACATTATTGGTGCGGCTCTCGCCCAGAGGGCAAGCACGACAGTCGCGACAGCGCGCCTGCAGCTCCTCCCAGCTTTGATCTGTATTTGTCATACGGACGACCTCCTTTTGGCTTCGTTACGTCAAACGGGGGCAAGACTTGCTAACCCCCGTTGTATCTTTTTTTGTATGATCAGCGCTCGACAGGATACAAGATCTTGAGCTGATTGATCTTGGAGCGATAAGCCGCCTGCTGCTTTTCCATGGTCAGCTGACGGGTGATAGCCTCGCGCACGTCACCGAAGTGCAACGTCTCTGCCGCCTTCTTGCCGTCCAGACGGATCAGATGATAGCCAAACTGCGTCTGTACGGGACCGCGAACCTCGCCGACCTCCATCTCGAAGCAAGCGGTATCAAACTCGGGCACCATCTGGCCTCGGCCAAACTCGCCCAAGCTTCCGCCCTCGCGGGAGGAAGGACAAGAGCTGTTCTCGCGTGCGGCGTCCTCAAAACTGACCTCACCTGCCGTGATCTTGGCGAGCAGCTCGTTTGCCTTTTCCTCGCTGTCAACGAGAATGTGGCTGGCACTGACCGTCTCCTGACCCATGAACTGGTCGGGATTTTCGTCAAAGAACTTCTTTGCCTCGTCGTCGGTAACGCGGACACCCGAGACCACCTTGCCAACGGCGTAATTGATCAAAAGGTCCTCCTTGACGCGTGCAAGCTGTTCCTTGAAAGCGGGCTCACGCTCGTAGAGGTTGCGGGTTGCATCAAGCAACAACAGCTTCTGCGCGATCAGCTCCTCCAGAATCATGGCTCTGCCCTGGGGGCTCATGTAAGCCTGACCCTGCTGTCCCATAGAAGCGATCATCGCGTCCACGTCTGCGTTTGTAATCTGCTTGCCGCCAACGACGGCGAGTACGTTATTATGTTCCATTATGTCAAATTCCTTTCCTGTGGTAAAAGCATTTATCTTATATAGTATAACACAATTCGCCACAGGTGTCAATGATTTTGTTTGCTAAAACCAAAGAGCCGCCCGACCGAGCAGCTCTTTGGAGAATCTTTTATTTGCTAAATAATAGCTCGTCTATTATTTTCCATTCTGATGCATATAATCTGGCAGGGACGATAATCATGGCAGGAATACCAATATCTTCCTCCCATCCGTTGATATAGATCAACACTCCATAGCCCTCTTGGCTTTCGTTTTGGGCGCGGTCAATTGCCTTCAACAAGATGTTTTTGACTTGATTCAAATCTTTCTCGTTGGAGGTGGCAAGTCTATTTTGCTGATGGTGTCCGTTTTCGGAAACGATCGTGATCGTATTTCTTTGATCCTGTCCCCAGCTTTGGATGAGGGATTTTGCCGCTTTGGCGCGTCCGTACGTCGGTAATCCGTAGATCTCGTACAGCAAGCGTATGGTATTCGGCATGCTCTCCTGAATACTGTACGAATACATCGCCGTCTTACCGTTTATTTCCGTTGTAATGTAGAATCGAAGCATCTCGCGTCCGCTGTAGTCAATCAGCCCTTTTCTTTGCTCCTGCGTCATGTTGGCATAGTCCGTTCGCATTGCTTGCATCAGACGTGTCTGCCATTCGCCTGAAACGCGAATGTTCTTTGTCGTGTTATACATACTATAAGGAGAAATTTGCAACTTTTTGATCATTTCATCGGACGGAATGGGCTGTGGATTGGCGTTTTCCTTCAGCTCGCCCATCATAGAATAGTAGTCCTCCCATGGGAAGTTGAGCTCGCGAATGATCCTTCTTCCACCCTTGAGCTTCATATGGACGACAAGCCTCTTGCCATAAAGCGCCCCCGCTCCGCGCGGATTCGTTTGGGTGCGTTCCCACGCATCGGCAACAGTGGCAATGATATCCGCATCGTCTGTTGGACCGATTTGGCTCATTTCGTAAGAATTGATAACAACGCTGTCCGAGACTACATTGCCAACATTCATAATCTCCACCGATTGTATGCGATCCGCGTCGGTACGTTCATGCTCCTCCACGTATCCACTTAAAAGGATTATTCCAAAGAACACGACACACACGCCAACCACCGCTCCCAACCACGGTGTGGCTCGGAACATACGGCGGGCACTTTTGGTCGTCAGTAGCTCGTACAGGTAGAACACGAGCAACATACAAACGAATATGATCAATATCGTAGTAAAGTCATTTCCATCTATGATCTGATAGATCAACAACAACGCTATAGGTAAGGTCATCATACAACGCAAAAGATTGTGCACGAACCGCCCCGGTACCGAGCGCCCTGCCAGTTCGCTGCGACGCTTGCTGTAAAGCACGCCGCCCAGCGCGAACATGGCAAGCGTTACAAGAACGGCATAAATGATCACCACCGGTCTATTTCCACCCGTAATGAGAGTAACGGGCAACCAAAATTCCAGACTAAAGTAACCGCCCCATATCGTATCGACGGGGGTCAGGAACAGCACGCACTCCAGACACAAAAGAGTAAACAACATCACGATACGCCAAATCCAAGTGACCAGTAAGCTTGTGATGATGGCGGTACTCGAGGTGCCTGTCAGCGACACAGCAACCGCAGCAAAGGCGGACAGGAGTGCAGCATTGAGGCAGGCAAGCAGCATTTTGCCGATCAAGCCACCAAATGAAAAGGTAACGTAAGGGCACAGTGCCCAGACAAGAGCCGCCGAAAGACTGCTGAGGATCAGTACACCCCAGACCCATGTCAACACGGCAGCGACAAAGCTGGTATAAACACAACCGCGCGTAAACGGAATGGCATGATAAAAGTCCGATTCCTTACGCTTGTTCAAAAACGAAAACATCATCAACATAAGGACGGGGGAAAGGTAAGATGCCACCAAAACGGGAATGATCGTAACCTCGTCGGAAATGGCTTCCTGCACCCAAGTGGCTTCCCATTTGCCGTTTTCTGTTAAACCATCAAAGTCATGCCACGTTTGAGCGGAGCCCTCGAGCACAAGCTCATCCCCGTCGAGAGGATACTCCACTTGATAATTCGGACCCGGGCCGTCCAACCAGCGCACCGTCGGCACAAGGATGGAAACAGTCAGACACAAGATTGCCAAAGCAATACCAATGACACGCAGGCGGCCAAGCCCCTGCAAATACAAACGAAAATCAAATATCTTGTTTTTCACGGTCCTGACCTCCTTACATCAAAATATCCTTGAAGGAATAGCCCAGCGCCTCCATCTCGTAGACGAAGACCTCCTCCAGCGTCAGCGGCAAAATATCAAGCAACAGCGGCGACATCGCGCGGATGTGCGCTTCGGTCGCGGCTCGATCGCCGCGCAGAATGAAGGTACATACACTGCCCATCTGGGTGTAGGACAAAATGTTCAGCCCCTCGAATTTCTCCTTGGTAAAGGGCGAGGCAAAGGCCGTCTGTACCTTAAAGAGCGAGGTTTTTAGATCCTGAACGTCCGACTGGAAGATGATACCGCCGCGGTGGAGCAGCGCCAGCTGGTCACAGGTATCCTCCAGCTCGTGAAGCGAGTGGGAGGTGATGATGGTCGTCGTGTTACGCTCGATGACGTCGCGGTAGATGACCTGCTTGACAAGGCCTCTCATAACGGGGTCAAGACCATCAAACGTCTCGTCAAAGAACAGATAATCGGGCATGGACGAAAGCCCCAGAATGGCCGCCGCCTGACGGCGCATACCTTTGGAAAAGGTGTTCAGATTGGCCGTCGGATCGAGCTTGAAGGTCTCGCTCAGCTTGTGGAAGCGGTCGTAGTTAAAGCTCGGATACAGCGCCCGGTACATACGCGCCATGTCCTTCATGGACGATTGGGGTAGAAAATACAGATCGTCAGGGATGTAAACGATGCGCGATTTGGCCGCAGGATTGTCCCAGACGGGCATATCGTCGATCGTAATGCTGCCGCTCGCAGGGCGATACACACCCGAAAGCAGACGCAAAAAGGTGGATTTACCCGAGCCGTTGGCGCCGATCATGCCATAGATACAGCCACGGGGGATTTGGCAGGACAGGCTGTCCAGCGCAACGAACGGCGCTTTGCCAGGCGTATAAAACTTCATGGTGACCTCATTGGCAACGATCATTGTCTATTCCCTCCTTCATGTTCGTTATAGCCGTTGGCCGCTTCAACAGCCGTGGCAACAATATCCTGTGCCGACACGCCCGCCAGACATAGTTCGCGGACGAGAGCAGTCAGCTCGCCAAGTCTCCCTGCAGCCTCACGACGCAAAATATCCTTGGCACCGACGGCAACGTAACAGCCGCTACCGTGTGCCGATTGAATGATGCCCCGTCGCATCAGCTCGGCATAGCTTTTCTGTATGGTATTGGGATTAACCGACAGCATGGCTGACAGTTCACGCAGTGACGGCAATTGAGCTCCTTCGGCAAACGTACCGATAAGAATGTCCCGTTCGATGCCTTCGATGAGCTGCTCGTACACAGGCTTGCTTGAAAATTTATCGATCAGTAGCATGGCATCCCTTCCTTTCTGAGTGCATTAAGTGCACTATATCATATAGTGCACTTTTAGTATAGCATAAAGTGCACGCCGTGTCAATAGCGTTTTTGAATTTTTAACAGCAGAGATAAAAAAAAGAAACGGCACTTATTCGTACCGTTTCTTAAGCATATTATTGTTTCTCGCCGAAAAGCTCTTCTTTTGAAACCTCTCGGTGCACGCGGCAAGGATTGCCAAAGGCGATCACACCGTCGGGAATGTCGTGCGTTACGACGCTTCCCGCGCCGATGATGACGTTGCTTCCGATGGTCACGCCGGGCAGAACCCTGACGCCACCGCCGATCCAGACGTTATCGCCGACCGTAATGGGCTTGGCGTATTCCAGCCCCGCGTTGCGGTCGTTGATATTGACGGGATGCCCTGCGGTGTAAAAGCCGCAATCGGGCGCAATAAACACGTTGTCGCCAAAGGTGACCTTGGCACCGTCGAGAATGACGAGATTGTGGTTGGCAAAAAAGTTTTCACCCACCTCAATATTGTAGCCGTAGTCGCACCAGAAGGGCGACAGCACGGTCACGTTTTCCTTGGTCTTTCCCAAAATCTCGCGGATCATCGCGGCGCGCTCATCCATGTGAACAGGGCCGAGCTGATTGTACTCAAAGCAACGCTGCTTGCAGGCGACGATCTCACGTCCCAGCTCACGATCGTAGTTGGGATTGTAGATCTGCCCCAGATCCCGCTTTTCCTTTTCCGTCATCTTACTTTACTTCGATAATGGACTCGTTCCACATTTCGGGCGCTTCGTAACCCATAAGATTGACCATGGTTGCCGCTACATTGGCAAGACCAAACTGCCCCTCATCCGCCTTGACGGTATAAGCGTCCGCACAAACGTTATTGTACAGAATGCAGGGCACGCGGTTAAGCGTGTGCGAGGTCTTGGGAATCATATTGCCCTTCTTGTCCAGTTTGGGCGCGCCTGTCTTCTTATCCACCTCAAACATCTCATCGGCGTTGCCGTGGTCAGCCGTGATGAGAGCCACGCCGCCCAGACGGTCAATGACAGGAAGAATGCGTGCCAACTGCAGATCCAACGCCTCCATGGAGCACCGGGTTGCCAGAAGCGATCCTGTGTGACCGACCATGTCACCGTTGGGGAAATTGACGCGCAAATACTTATATTTGCCGCTCTCCAAGCAGTCGATGAGCGTGTCGGTGATTTCCGCACACTTCATCCAAGGGCGCTGTTCAAAGGGAACAACATCGGAAGGAATTTCAATATACGTTTCCAGTTCTTCGGAGAACTTGCCCGAACGGTTGCCGTTCCAGAAATAGGTCACGTGACCGTACTTCTGGGTTTCGGAGATCGCCAACTGGGAAACGCCCGTGTTGGCAAGATATTCGGACATGGTATTGGTAATTTCGGGAGGATTAACGAGGAAGCGGTGAGGAATATGCAAATCCCCATCGTATTCCAGCATACCGGCATACAGCACATTAGGAACACGAACGCGGTCAAAGGCATCAAAGCCCTCATCGCCATCAAATGCCTTGGAGATCTCAATGGAGCGGTCACCACGGAAGTTGTAGAAAATGACGCTGTCACCATCCTCGATCGTGCCGACAGGATTACCGTCAGCGGCAATGACAAAGGCAGGCAGATCCTGGTCCAGAATACCGGGAATCTCGGTGCGATAGGTGTTGATGGCCTCCTGAGCAGTTGCAAAGGTGCGACCTTCGCCCAGGACGTGTGTTTTCCAGCCGGCCTCGACCATGCTCCAGTTAGCCTCATATCTATCCATGGTGATCTTCATACGGCCACCACCGGACGCAATGCAAATATCAAAGGCATCGTCGCGCAGCTCTCCCATGAATGCCTCAAAGGGCAAAACATATTCCAGCGCAGACGTAGGATCAACGTCACGACCGTCCAACAGGATGTGAACACGAACCTTGCTCACGCCTTCGGCCTTGGCCTGAGTCAGCATGGCCTTGAGGTGATCGATGTGCGAGTGAACGTTACCGTCCGAGAACAGACCGATAAAGTGGAGCGTGCTTGCCTTCTCTTTTACGCCATTCACCAGCGTTTTCCAAGTATCGGAGGCGTACATTTTGCCAGACTCAATGGAATTCGACACCAACTTAGCTCCTTGTGCAAATACCTGGCCTGCGCCAAGAGCATTGTGTCCAACCTCCGAGTTACCCATATCGTCATCGGAAGGCAGACCAACAGCCGTGCCGTGCGCTTTGAGGGAAACGGTGGGATAGTTTTGCATCAGCATATCCAGTGTGGGAGTGTATGCTCCTTTAACTGCGTTGGCAAGCGAATCGGGAGCAATGCCGACGCCATCCATTACGATGGTCACAACAGGGCCTTGTACACCCTTGAAATTCTTGAGCTTATTGAGTTTTTTCATATCAATACTCCTTTGTCTTACTGCTTGTTCTGCGTGCGATTGATCAGTACCTGGGTTGCCGCATCGAGATAATCATTCTGCATCATTTCGATCCAGCCCTTATCGACCAATGCTGCCAGCTTATGATCCAGAGGAATGCGAGCCAGCACATCAAAGCCAAACTTTTCAGCCGTTTCGTCGATATGGCTCTCTCCAAAAATGTGGATCTCCTTGCCGCAATCGGGACATTTGACGTAGCTGTGGTTTTCAACCAATCCCAATACGGGAACGTTCATCATTTTCGCCATGTTGGCAGCCTTGGCCACGATCATGGAGACCAGCTCCTGAGGGCTGGTGACAATCACGATGCCATCAAGAGGAATAGACTGGAACACCGTCAGCGGAACATCACCCGTTCCGGGAGGGCAGTCAACAAACAAATAATCGATATCGTTCCAAATCGTATCGCTCCAGAACTGCTTTACCGTACCTGCGATCAGCGAGCCACGCCAAATGACGGGCTTTTCGTCGTCTTCAAGCAACAGATTGGCAGACATGATATCAATGCCCGTGGTCGTCGAGGGAGGAATCATATATTGGCCATCGCCCTCAACCGGCTTTTTCAGACCAAACGCCTTAGGAATAGAGGGGCCGGTAATATCGGCATCCAGAATACCGACCTTGTAGCCCTCGCGTTGCATATTGACCGCCAGCATGGAGGTGACCAGCGACTTACCGACGCCGCCCTTACCACTGACAATACCAATCACGTGTTTGACGTTGCTGAGCTCGCACAAGGGCGCGATCAGCGACTGTGCTTCTTTTCTGGAAGAACAGTTGCTCGAGCACGTCGAGCAATCATGAGTACATTCTGACATTTTAATTCCTTTCTTTTGATCTCGGCATGGTGCGATTTCGCCTGTCGGGATATTTCTTGACTATAGTATTGTGCTATCAAAAGCCTAACACTCCTATTATACATGAAAAGTTGTTTATTTGCAAGGGATTTATGGCAAAAGGTGGGTAAATTCGTTAAAATTTTTACATTCTTTCTTCCAAAACTTGCCGTTTTCCCCACGGTATGCCTTGTGCTCTATTGTTTAATACTATATTTACGGAGGTAATTCACCATGAACGATCAAACAAACAACGCAAATATCTGCGAGCCCCCCCTTCCAACAGGTCTTATGATGGCTCTCGCCCAGAATATGCACGTCATGACAGACTATGCCAAATTATCTGACGCCGCACGGCAGCGCTTGATCGAGCAGGCGTCCCGCATCCACTCACGCGAGGAAATGCAAGCACTTGTGAATAACCTGGGACAATTTCTAATATAAATGATTAGCCCCCCGCTTCAAATGCCATATTTGCTTTTTGCAAGCAAAAAGAACAGCCGCAAGGAACTCCTCACGGCTGTTCTTTTTATTCCGATCGTTCAAAATTAGTCTTCGATCAGCTTGATGATTGCCATTTCGGCAGCATCACCGCGACGAGGACCGATCTTGAAGATCTGGGTGTAACCACCCTGGCGCTCTGCATACTTGGGAGCCAGCTCGTTGAACACCTTAGTGACAACAGCCTCCTTGGTAATGAATGCAAGAGCAGCACGGCGGGAAGCAAGCGTATTCTTCTTGCCAAGTGTAATCATTTTCTCTGCGAGAGAACGAACT
>JAFVZV010000148.1 GCA_017507985.1 Clostridia bacterium | reverse complement strand
TTGCTCCGACCTTATCATGGAGGCTCTCCCCAACATTCATTTGCTGGGCATGCTGATCGTGGTGTATACCATCGTTTTTCGTCGGAAGGCGCTGATTCCACTCTACGTCTACGTATTGCTTATGGGCGTTTTTTCCGGCTTTGCGGAATGGTGGGTGCCATATCTGTATATCTGGACGTTGCTTTGGGGAGCGGTGATGCTGTTGCCCAGACGAATGCCGCGGCCGATTGCCTACGTTGCCTACACGACCGTTTGCGCTTTGCACGGGTTGCTTTTCGGCGTGCTGTACGCGCCCTTCTACGCGCTGATTTATCGTACGGGATGGGCAGGATGATTGCATGGATCGTCGCGGGCTTTCATTTTGATCTGCTGCATTTTTTTGGCAATCTGGGCGCGGGATTGTTTATCGTTCCCGTAGCGGAGTTGCTTTCGCGCTTGAATCAAAAATATTTAAGGTAATGGGAAATCCGGGAGTTCCTGCTAAACTCTCGGATTTTCTTTTTGTTTGCTATTGCTTTTTTCGGCAATATCCGTTATAATAGTAGTATCAACCAAACGGAGGTTATTATGAAACGGTTAGCTACAGTTTTATTGATTCTGACCGCATTGTTCAGCATGATGCTATGCTTGAATGGCTGCGAGCCGCCGATCAGTGGCCCACAAGGGGACGGCCCCGATCCTCAAGTTCCTACAGTGGATATCATCAAAGATGGCGTGACGCAATACACGGTTATCCGCAGTGAAAAATCCGGCAACAAGTCCGGCGATACGCAGGCAGCGGCCAAGCTGCGCCGTTTGCTGAAAGAGGCAACGGCATCCAATATTGAGATCATGGATGACTGGGAAAAGGACGACGAGAGTCAAAACTTTGAGATTTTGGTCGGCAGAACCAACCGTCCTGAAACGGCACTGCTCCCCGAAACATTGACTCGTGAAGAATTCGTGATCATTTTTACCGGTAAGAAGATTTTGATCGATGGCGGTTCGGATCTGGCGATTGATCGTGCAGTGGACTATTTTCTTACGACCTATCTTGGCTATAATGTCGATGATGGAAGCTTCGCCAAGAGTGATCTTGCTATTCCCGAAGAACTGAATTATAGAACAACGTTCAAATATCCTTTCGTTGTATATCTGATCAACGGCAGTATCAAGGCGATAGGTTCGGCAGATCGCGGCGGTAGCAATCATAACGATATCGTACGCCTGATCTCCAGCTTGCAGGGCCGCATGAACAAAGAAGTTGAGAAGAACGAGTTTTATATGTATTGGAACTCCGACCCTCAGGATAAATTCTGGTTGGACTATATTTCCGGTAAGGGCAAGATGCTCTACGGCTGTGCCCAGGAAGAATTGACCACATGGGAGGAATTTTGGAATGTATTTGGTCCGTTTATCAAGGAGGCCGGTATCGTCGCTTGGGACCCCAACGTTCCTGCTACCGCAAATGTTGCGGCAACCGTTTGCAGTGTTGACGGTTATCTTCCCGTTCGCTACAGTGCAGATCAAAGCAGTTTGTATCAGTGGCTGATCGAGCAGGGCGTCCCTGTCAAGCTGGATCTGACCAACAAGTTCACGGGACAGGGAACGATTCCCGATACGACCAAGCAGTCTACCGGTTCGATCAAGTGCGACCCCTATATTTGGGCACTGGAAAAGTACATGGATAAGTGTAACACCGGTATGATCGCTTACGTTTTGGATGGTGCTTCCTGCGTGCCGGGCAACTACATTTATGAAAATGGTGCCGATCCGACCCCCGCCAACAACCAGCTCTATAGCCACGATTATTACATCTACAACGAATGCTTCTTTATTGACCTGACCTGTGTTGCCGAGGAAGCTCCCTGCGACGACCCCGATCAGCCGCTTGGCACAGATGCAGAGACGTTGCATCTGATCCTGCAGACCATGCAGGAGCGCAATAATGGCAAGATGATCAAGTTCATGGGTTTCCCCCCTTGGTACATGAAGTACACGACACATAACAACATGGGTACGATTTTGAAGCCGACTGAGCTGGAGTGGGCTTTCGTTGAGGTCATTTCCAAGTACAACTGTGTCAAAGAAGCAGATGCCGCACATCCGGCCTGGATGACCAATGCTTCTGTCTACTGTCAGTATGAAAGCACCGTCAACTCGTATGTCAACAACGACCCCGAGGAGAGCTATGTATTTGACGATAAGACTCGTTATTTCACCATATATATGGGTGACTATGACTCCTCGGCATGGCTCAAGCAGCATATTCCCTCTTTCTTCCGTGATCCGGCACGTGGTGAGGAATATCCTCTGATGTGGGGCTTTAACCCCAACCTTTCGGACCGTGTCCCTATGATCTTCGATTACGTTTATGAAAATCTGGGCAGTGACTACATCGTGACAGGCGACAGCGGCGCGGGTTACGTCATTCCTTCCGCTCTGCCTGAGCTTGACACCTGGACGGAATTTAATATGCCTTATATGGATAAGTTCGATCTGGATATCGTTGGCTTTATTATCAACGGTAATAATAGAATGACAAAAGAGATTTTTGAGGCATATGCGAAGATTGCTCCCGTTGGCTCGTTCCATAATGACAGCTCCCAAAAGCTGACCATTCTCAACGATGAAACGGTGTATCTACATCTGATGAATGGTATCAATCCTACGGACACCTCGGGCAAGGACGAGAAAGGCAATCCCGCACCGACGGTATATGAGAAGATGTATGACTATGCTAAGAATACGGGTAACAACTTCTCGGCATATCGTACCGTTGTTCAATCCCCCGGAGACGTTATTGCCTGCATCGAGAATTTCATCGAGTTTGCGAACGCCAAGGATGACGGCTTCACTTATGTGTACGTCGATCCCTACACGCTGTTTGAGCTCGCATTGGAGTCCGGACAGGGTACGCATATTTATACGGAATAAGATTTCTTTTTTGGCGGGGCTGCGGGCGCAGCTCCGCCTTTTTTTGACTTTTTTTGAAAGTTTGTCGTTTGTTTCTTGCAAAAACTATTGACAAAATCCGCACATCGGTATATAATACCAACATATGATAAACGGTGGCGGGGCGTTTTGCTGCGGTCGCCGCGAGACATGATTTTATGACACGAGAATGGAGGAATTTACCATGAAAAATCAATATCTTTTAGATGTTCTTGAAACGGTGAAAAAACGCAATCCCGGCGAGCCTGAGTTCATTCAGACCGTGACTGAGGTCTTTGAGAGCATCGAGCCCGTCATTGACCGCCGCCCCGATTTGGTGGCTGCAGGTGTCGTTGATCGTATGGTTGAGCCCGAACGTCAGATCACCTTCCGCGTACCGTGGGTGGATGATCAGGGCAAGACACAGGTCAACCGTGGCTTCCGCGTACAGTTCAACAGCGCGATCGGTCCGTATAAGGGCGGTCTGCGTTTCCATCCTTCCGTTAACGCATCTATCATGAAGTTCCTCGGTTTTGAGCAGACCTTTAAGAACTCGCTGACCTCGCTTCCCATGGGTGGCGGCAAGGGTGGTTCTGACTTTGACCCTCAGGGCAAGTCTGACGCTGAGGTGATGCGTTTCTGCCAGAGCTTTATGACCGAGCTGTTCCGCCATATCGGCGCGGATACCGACGTTCCTGCCGGTGACATTGGCGTTGGCGCGCGCGAGATCGGTTATCTGTTTGGTCAGTACAAGCGACTTGCCAACGAGTTTACCGGTGTCCTGACGGGTAAGGGCATCCCTTATGGTGGCTCGCTCATTCGTCCCGAGGCAACCGGCTTTGGTGCTGTTTATTACACGGTCGAGATGCTCAAGCACTTCAAGGATGATATCAAGGGTAAGACCTTTGCCTTCTCCGGCTTTGGTAACGTGGCTTGGGGCGCAGTCAAGAAGATCAATGAGCTTGGCGGTAAGGTTGTGACCATTTCCGGTCCCGACGGCTATATCTATGATGCTGACGGTGTTGCTACCGAAGAAAAGATCAATTATATGCTTGAAATGCGCGCATCCTGCCGCAACAGAGTCGAGGATTATGCGGATAAGTTTGGCGTGCCCTTCTTCAAGGGTGAGAAGCCTTGGGGTGTCAAGGTTGACGTTGTGATGCCTTGCGCAACCCAAAATGAGGTCGGCATGGCTGAGGCAGAGAAGATCGTTGCCAACGGCGTCAAGTACTACGTTGAGGTATCCAATATGCCTACGACCAATGAGGCCGTGGCTTACCTAAAGGCTAACGGCACCGTCGTTGCTCCTTCTAAGGCCGTTAACGCGGGCGGTGTTTCCGTTTCCGGCTTGGAAATGAGCCAGAACTCGATGCGCTACAGCTGGTCTGCTGAAGAGGTCGATGCCAAGCTCAAGACTATCATGAAGAATATCTTTGACAACTCGGTCAAAGCCGCCAAGGAATACGGCATGGAAGATGATCTGGTTGCCGGCGCGAACATCGCAGGCTTTATCAAGGTTGCCGAGGCAATGAAGGCACAGGGCTGCGTATAATTAACAAACGTAAAAAAACGAGGAAGACCGATCGGTCTTCCTCGTTTTTGTTTATGTTATTTCAACGTCCGCATGGCATTGAGAATAGCAATGACGGCTACGCCGACGTCGGCAAATACGGCAGCCCAAAGGCTTGCAATGCCCAGTGCGCCCAACAGCAAGACAAGTGCCTTGATGCCCAAAGCAAATACGATATTTTGACGCACGATGCGTCCTGTGCGACGGGAGAGACGCATGGCGGTGGCGATACCCGACAGCTTGTCGTCCATAAGGACCACGTCAGCGGCCTCAATGGCAGCATCCGAGCCCAACGCACCCATAGCGATGCCGACATCAGCGCGTGTCAGTACAGGCGCGTCATTGATGCCGTCTCCAACATAGGCCAAACGTGCACGTTTGGAACGAGCGCGACAATCTTGCAAAAGACGTTCCAGGTGAGTGACTTTGTCATCAGGCAGACATTCGGCGACATATCCATCCAATGCAAGCTCGTCAGAAACGACCTTAGCTACGTCCAAACGGTCACCGGTCAGCATGAGAATGGTCTTGACGCCGGCTTTGCGCATCTCTGAAAGTGCAGCCTTGGTGCCAGGCTTGAGCTCGTCACGAATGACGATATATCCAAGTAAGCTCTTTTTTCGCGCAACGTAGACGACGGTTCCCTTACGCTCTTGCAGGACGGGAGGAGTGATGCCCATGCGAGACAAAAGGTGCAGCCCACCGACAGCGGTTTCGCAACCGTCCACACAAGCGAGGATACCTTCGCCCGCGATTTCCTCAACCGATTCCACGCGCGAGGGAACAGGCGCTTGACCATAGGCGAGAAGCAGGGATTGAGCGATAGGGTGGGAAGAGAATTGCTCTGCCAGCGCGGCGATTTCAATCAACTCCTGCTCGGTACACTCGTTGGTGGGAACGATGCTTGCCACTTCAAACGAGCCTTTGGTCAACGTGCCCGTTTTATCCATCACGACCGTATCACAACCGGCGAGCATTTCCAGATAGTTTGCACCCTTGAACAAGATGCCATGTCGGGATGCCCCACCAATGCCGCCGAAAAAGGACAGCGGAACCGAAATGACCAGCGCGCAAGGGCAGGAGATAACGAGAAAGGTCAGGGCACGCTCGATCCAAATCGCCCAGTCACCTGTTATGAGGGAAGGGATTAGTGCGAGCAAAACTGCTCCGACAACAACGGCGGGCGTGTAAAAGTGAGCAAAACGAGTAATAAAGGCTTCACTTTTAGATTTGCGAGTGGCGCTGTCTTCTACCAAGGCGAGAATGCGGGCTACGGTAGATTCTCCGTAGGCGCGTTCCACCCGAATACGCAACGTGCCGCTTTGATTGATACAGCCGCTGATGGTGTCGTCTCCCACGCATATGTGGCGGGGAAGTGACTCGCCTGTCAGTGCGGCGGTGTCAAGGTAGGACTCGCCCTCGATGATCGTACCGTCCAACGGCACACGCTCACCCGGGCGAACTTGAATGATGTCGCCAAGCGCGATGTCCTCAGGATCGACTTCTTCGTACCGAACAGTTCCGTCATCTTTGATTCGCTCGGCACGCGCAAGGTCAGGACGAATGTCCATCAGCGCGGCGATCGATCGGCGGCTTTTACCCACGGCGATGGATTGAAACAACTCGCCCACTTGATAGAACAGCATGACAAATACGGCCTCGGCGTATTCACCAATGCAAAGGGCACCAAACGTGGCAAGTGCCATTAATAGATTTTCGTCAAATACTTGTCCGCGGAAAATGCCGCGTAGTGCCTTCCACAGCACATCGTAACCAATGACGGCGTACGGAACAAGAAAGACGAGCAAGCGCCACCATCCCGAAATTGGCAGCATCGCCGCGCCGACGAGGAGGAGGGCGGCTGTTATGATGCGCCAAAGTGTCTTTTTTTGTTTGCGTGACATGAATTACTCCTTATTTTACAATCAAAGAGCAATCGGGATCGACCTTTTTGATGGCGGCGGCCGCCTTTTTTACAATGTCCTCAAAACGAGTATCGTCTGCGTCCAATATCATTTTCTGGGCGAAAAAATTGATTGAGCAGTCGTTGACGCCGTCGATCTTTTTGATGGCGTTCTCCATCTTTGAGGCGCAGTTGGCGCAATCGAGGTCTTGCATAGCAAATGACTTTTTCATGATGATTCTCCTTTGTGTATCAAAAAAATTATTCCCGTACGTGCTCAAGTCCCTGCTCGAGAATGGTGCGGACGTGGTCGTCGGACAGCGAGTATAGCGCATTTTTCCCGACGCGACGATAGCGCACAAGATGCGCTTGCTTAAGAATACGTAACTGATGTGATACGGCTGACAGTGTCATGCTCAGTGCGGCAGCAATGTCGTTGACGCATTTTTCGTCTTCGGTCAGCGTGTACAGAATGGTAACGCGCGTTTTATCCCCGAAAACACGGTACAGCTCGGCAACGTCGATCAATTCCTGTTCATCAGCGTACAAGTTGATCCCTCCTTCTCTTTGACAATTGAATAATTGTTCAACTGTTTATATTATAACATATGAAACCAAAATGTCAAGAGGCAAGAGAAAAAATCCGCAAAATTTCTTGACTTTAGTATAAGGATAGTATATAATATTGTTATATATCATTTGACTTTTGCAAAAGGAGTACTTGCAATGAAAAAGATTCTCTGTATCGGTTCTGTTACCGTTGACATTATCGTTAAGCCCGCGTCCACCGTTCCCGCTCCAGGCACGCTTCGTGCTGTTGAGTCGGTTTCCACGTTGGTTGGCGGTTGTGCGACCAACTGCGCAAACGACCTGGCAAAGCTGGGTGTTCCCGTTTCTATTTCTTGCTTGGTCGGTAATGACATGATGGGTGACTTTGTCAAGAAAGAAATGACCGCTTGCGGTGTTGACACCAAGGGCATCGTTCAGCGTGATGATGTACAGACCACCGTTTCGGTCGTTTGTATTTACGAGTCGGGTGAGCGTTCCTTCCTGTACAATCCCGCATCCTCCGCTGCTTTCACTCTCGACGATATTTCGGACGAGGTTTTGGCTGATTGCGATATCGTTTTCGTTGGCGGTGCAATGCTGCTGACCAGCTTTGACGGCGAGCCTACCCGCAAGCTGATGAAGCGCGCGAGAGAGATGGGCAAGATCACGGTACTGGATACGGCTTGGGACTTTGACGACATCTGGCTGCCCAAGATTGAGGCCTGCTTGCCTGAGCTCGACTACTTTATTCCTAGCATCGAAGAGGCTGCCAAGATCACGGGCGAGGAAGATCCCTACAAGATTGCAGAGAAGCTACACACCATGGGCCCGACCAACATCGTTGTCAAGGTCGGCAAGGATGGTGCGCTGGTATCGCCTCACGGCGAGGAGCCTACGCTGGTTCCTGCGTTCCTGGTTGAGCATCCCGTTGACACCACGGGTGCCGGTGACTCCTTCTGCTCCGGTTTCCTCACGGGTCTGGCAAACGATTGGGATATGGTCAAGGCGGCTCAGTTTGGTAACGGCGTTGGCGCACATTGCGTGCAGGCGCTGGGCGCATCGACCGGTATTCCTTCGATGCAGACCGTTCTCGATTTCATCGCGGAGAAGACGAAGTAATTATATAACATATAAAAACGAGGTTGCTTTTGGGCAGCCTCGTTTTTTATTTTGATATTACTAGATTTCCAACAACTTTTCCTACGGCCTCACACTGTGCTGCGCACGCGCTCGGTGGAAGTTTCTGTTATGCCACTTCTTGTTGCGCGGCAAGAAGTGGCCAAGAAACGCGCCAAGGCGTTCCCCCTTGGATTCCCCTTGGCAATGCCACTCTACAAAGTGCATCAAGAGATAGACATAACTATATTTTATGTAGTGCTTCAAATCTTGCCACCACGAGCGGCAGATATACTGAAGCAAAAAGTCTTGCGGGTTTCTTAAGGGCATTGTGCTGTTACCAAACGCGCGCAATCAGTTGCGCTGTGTGAGGCCGTAGCAGAAGATGCTAAAGTTACTCAGCTAACTTTCTCAGTTCCTTCGCTGGGAATATGTGCTTCTTATTGCAGAATCG
>JAFVZV010000147.1 GCA_017507985.1 Clostridia bacterium | reverse complement strand
GAATCGCCGCGTGTGGGTTTGCTTAACAACGGTACCGAGGATTGCAAGGGGACAGCACTTCAGGTCGAAGCCTATGCTAAACTGTCTGCGATAGAGGATATCAATTTCGTCGGCAATATTGAAGGAAGTGCGCTACCGTTTGATGTGTGCGACGTGCTTGTCACTGATGGATTTACGGGCAATATTCTGGTCAAGACCATTGAGGGCATGGGCAAACTTCTGATGTCAGAGCTTAAGGATGTGTTTTATGGCACGGGTCTCAAGGGCAAGATTGCTGGTGCGCTTGTCAAAAAGCCCCTGCATGATATGAAGCGTCGTTTCGATGCAAACGAGGTAGGCGGTGCGCCTATTTTGGGCGTGTCCAAGCCTGTAATTAAGGCACACGGCTCGTCAAATGCCAAAGCGTTCAAGAATGCGATCCGTCAGGCAATCGCTTATGCATCCTCGACGACGATTGACGACGTGACCGCCACCATGGCTGCTGTTGCCGAGCAAAAGAAAGCCGCGCAAAAGAAGGCGGCTAAGGAAGAGGACGAAGAATTGACTCCCTCGCCCTATCCTCGTCTGAAATGAAAGGAGTGATACATATGGCTTTGTTTCCGCTGCCCATGGAGGAGCTGGAGAGCGCCATTGGCTATCATTATCAGAATAAAGAGTTGCTTGAGCGAGCGCTCACCCACTCGTCCTATTCCAATGAAATGGGCGTGCCCAATCATCATATGCTTTGCAACGAGCGATTGGAATTTCTCGGTGATTCGGTACTTTCTATCATCACCAGCGACTATCTGTTCGCCCATTTCAAGGATTGTCCCGAGGGAGATCTGACCCGTATGCGTGCCGATGTCGTATGCGAGCGGGCTTTGGCTAAATATGCAGAAAAGATCTCGCTTGGCTCGTATCTTCGTCTTGGTAAGGGTGAGGAAAGAAACAACGGACGAGAGTGCCGTTCTATCGTGGCGGATGCCTTTGAGGCGTTGCTTGCTTCGATGTATCTGGATGCGGGACGCGAACGCGTCAGTGAGTTTTTGCTCCCTTTTATCAAGGAGGAGTTGGAAAATCTCAAGCCGGGCGGTTTTCAGGGCGATTGCAAGACAAGACTGCAGCAGTTCGTTCAGCAAAACGAGGGCGATTTTCTTGAGTACGTCACGGTAGGTGAGTCAGGACCTGACCATCGCAAGACTTTCTCGGTCGAGGCACGCCTCAACGGTAATATCATCGGACGCGGCGAGGGCCGCTCCAAGCGTGGCGCAGAGCAGGCGGCAGCCAAGGATGCTTTGGTGCTGTTCGGTATTGCCGAGGAATGATCCGAATGCCGAGCAAACCTTTACATAAGAATATTCCCATTTTCATCCCTCACATGGGATGTCCGCATTGTTGTGTTTTTTGCGATCAGCGAACCATCTCGGGACATTCTGACTTTCATTTGGAAGACGTGAAGCGTGAGATCGAAACCGCACTGGCTACGATCCGGACGGGGGCGGCTGCAGAAATCGCCTACTTTGGAGGATCTTTTACTGCCATTGACCGCGATTTGATGGTAAATCTACTTGATCTTGCGCAAAGCTACGTGGACGCAGAGCAGGTGAGCGGCATTCGCTTTTCTACCCGTCCCGATGCTGTGGGCGAAGATATTTTGGATATTCTGTCACACTACACCATTACCGCCGTCGAGCTGGGGTTGCAGAGCATGGATGATGCGGTATTGACTCTCTGCCGTCGTGGGCACACGGTCGCACAGGCGCAAGACGCGTGTCGACGCATCGTTGCCCGAGGCTATCCGTTGGTTGGTCAGATGATGATCGGTCTGCCGGGATCGACGTGCGAAAGCGAGATGGCTACTGCCAAGCGCATTTGCGAGTTGGGAGCTACGGCCGCGCGCGTGTATCCAACCGTCGTGTTTGACGGTACGGCACTGGCGGCGTGGATGAAAAACGGAGAATACCTACCATTGACAAACGACATCGCGGCTGAGCGCTCAGCGCGCGTGTTGGATATATTTGAGCAACGTGGCGTAGATGTTCTTCGTGTCGGACTTTGTGCGTCAGACGGGCTATCCTCCGATGCTGCGATCGGCGGCGCCAACCATCCTGCACTTGGCGAGATGGCCTACAGCGCACTTTTCCGTATGCGTATGGAGCAAGCACTAAAGGCAAGCAGGATCGAGGTGCGAGATCGTAAGGTCACCATTTTCGTGCCGCGCGGCAAGATATCGCAGGCAATCGGACAGCACCGTACCAATGCGGTATGGCTGATGGAAACTTTTGGGGGCTTGCGAGTTAATATAAAAGAAAGCGATCAACTGACGGGGACGCAAGTGGCTCTGTCAGAGTAAAAATAGATATACCACAGGAGGTATACGACATTGTATTTAAAATCATTGGAAATGCAGGGCTTTAAGTCCTTTCCCGATAAAACCAAGCTGATTTTCGATGCCGAGGGCGCGTTGGTCAATCCAACAGGCAAAGGCTCGTCCAATCCGGGACAGGCAGGTCATGCCGCAGGCGTGACGGTTATCGTTGGTCCTAACGGAAGCGGCAAGTCCAATATTTCGGATGCGATGCGCTGGGTTTTGGGCGAGATCTCGTCCAAGAGTTTGCGCGGATCGAAAATGGAGGACGTTATCTTTGGCGGTGCGGACAGCCGCAAGCCTATGGGCTATGCCGAGGTATCCGTTACGTTTGATAACAGCGATCCTCAGCAGCGTCTTGACTGTCCTTACGATGAAGTGACGGTTACCCGCCGCTATTACCGTGCGGGTGAGAGTGAATATTTCATCAACCGCCGCGCTTGCCGTTTGCGCGATATTTACGAGCTGTTTATGAATACGGGCATCGGCCGTGACGGATATTCCATCATCGGCCAGGGACGTATCGCAGAGATGGTTTCGCGCAAGAGCGAGGACCGTCGAGCAATTTTCGAGGACGCGTCGGGCATTGCCAAATATCGTCATAAAAAGAACGAGGCCGAGCGAAAGTTAGCTCAGACCGAAGATAATATGACTCGTGTCCGCGATATTTTCAGTGTGATCGAGGCACAGGTCGAGCCGCTGGCCAAAGAGTCAGCACGGGCAATTCGCGCAATTGAGCTGTTGGAAAACAAAAAGCGGGCGGACGTCAGCCTTTGGCTGTACGATACCGAGCGATTGCGCCGCGAATTGGATACGGCAGAGGAGAATCTCAACCACTCGACCTTTGATCTGGAGCGTGCACAAGAAGCCGTTGCATCGATGGAGGAGCAGAATAACCATCTGTTCGAGCAGTCGCAGAGCAACAAAATGAATAGCGAGGAGCTACTCACCCAAATTCGTCGGTTAACCGATGAGATTCATGCGCTGGAGAGTGATTACCGTGTCAAAGAAAGCAAGGTCGGGCACACCCGCGAGCTGATCGCGGCGGCGCAGGGAAGCATTGAGAGCACCGACCGCTCCATGCAGATAGAGATCGACGGATGCACCGAGCATCATCAAAAGATCGCGCAGCTCCGCGATGCGGCACAGCTGTTGACTGAGGAACAGTCGGCACTGATGTTCGAACAAAAAGAACTGAATGAGCGCATTGAAACGCTGGAGGAAAACATTGCCACGGCGCAGGAGGATATTCTCGCGCTTGATGCCAAAGCCACAGACGTCAAGGTTCGTCTGTCTGTTATCGAAAATGCAAGAGAAACCGACGACGGCAAAAACGATACCATGCGTGCCGAATTGGAAAACTACGTCAACATTTCCTCAGGCTTGGATCAGCAATGCACCTCGCTTCGCAAGACCATTGCCGACTATGACGAGAGCTTGGCTTCCTTGGAAACGCAAACGGATGAACTGCATACCGATTTGAACGGTCAACGCGAGCAACTCGCACAGCAGAGCACTCAGCTCAATGCGGCCAATCTGCGTGCCGAGTCGCTTTCCCAGCGCATCACCACCTATCGAACGATGGAGGAGCATTTCGAGGGCTATGCCAACAGCGTTCGCTACGTGATGAACCAGTACGCGCAGGGTAAGATTACCGACGCGCACGGCGCCCCCTGCGGCACCATTTACGGCCCGCTGTCCCAGCTGATCTCGGTGGATGATCGTTATATTACGGCTATCGAGACGGCGCTTGGCGCGAATTTGCAAAATATTGTTGTCGATAATGAAAGCACTGCCAAGGCGGCTATGTACGCGCTCAAGCGCGGTGAGGCGGGGCGTGCGACCTTCTTCCCGTTGACGTCCATGCGCGCGTCGAGCGAGACCAATGAAATGAGGGCGGCGGCAGGATATGAAGGCTATATTGACGTTGCCGATCAACTCATCCATGCCGATGCGAAATTTGCAAACGTACTGTCCTCGCTTCTTGGACGCACGGTGATTTTTGACAACATTGACCATGCCACCGTCATGGCCAAGGCGACAGGCTACCGTGTCCGCGTTGTTACGCTGGACGGTCAGCAGATCAACGTGGGTGGTTCGTTTACGGGTGGTTCGGTCAAGCAAAAGGGCGGCGTTCTCAGCCGTGCAGGTGAGATTAAGCGCATGGAAGGCGAGCTCGCCGAGCTTAAAAAAGAAATTACCACCCAGGAAAAAGCAGTGCGTCAGCTGGAAAAGCAGATCGAAGATATTGAAATCAGCATTGACGAGCTGGATAATCAAAAGGGACTGACGGCTGTGCTTCGTGCCAGCGAGGCAGCACAGCTTGAGCAGGTACTGGCAAAGCGTGATGCCAACAATACGCTCATGGATAAGCTGCGTGCTGAGTACGAGCAGATCGCTCAAATGCACGCGCGCTACGAAGAGGAGTTGGCCACACTGCATGCCGAAGAAACGGCACTGCGCATCCAAATTGAGGAGATTCGTGCGGCGCGCCAGTCTATGGACGAGCAAAGAAATGATCTGGAAGACCGCACAGACGAAATCGAAAAGCGTCTGACCGAGCTGTACGTTCGCATCAGTGCCAACGAAAAAGACAGCGAGACCGAGCATATGCTCATTCGTTCGGCTGAGGAGCGCATTGATGCCTTCAGTGCACAGCTGCAGCATTTGCGTGAGCGTATGGCGGACTATCAAAACCAGATCGGTGATTTGACCGAGCAAATGGAAATGAACCGTGAGGTATTCGAGGAAGGACAGACCAAGCTGAATGGTCTGAATGCCCGTCGTAAGTTGGTCGAAGAGGATGGCTTTGCCTTCGAGAAAAAACTCAACGAGCTCAACCGCAAAATGCGCGAAAAGATGGAGGAGAAGGAGCAAATCTTCCGCGTTCATACCAAAAATGAGACCAAGCTTGCGCAGCTCCGCGCCGAGCAGGATAAGCTGTCGGGCAAACTGTGGGAGGATTACGAGCTGACCCGTGCCGACGCATTGGCACTTGGTTATCCTGCTGTTACCGCAGAGAACCGTATGTCTGTTTTGGCTATGCAGACCGAATGCCGTCACAAGCTACGCGGTATGGGTAACGTCGACCTCGATGCGGTGGAAAAATATAAAGAGGTCAAGGAAAAATACGATACCATGAGCGCGCAGATCGAGGATCTGGAAAAGAGCCGCAAGGAACTGACGGGTATTATCGATTCGCTTGAAAAGGATATGAAGGTTTCCTTTGTCGAATGCTTCAATCAGATCAATGAAAACTTTGGCCGTGTGTTCGCCGAGCTGTTCGGCGGCGGTAGCGCAGAGCTGTCTTTGACTTACCCCCAAAACATTTTGGAAAGCGGCATCGAAATCAAAGCAGCGCCTCCCGGTAAGATCATCAAGAATCTGATGCAGCTTTCGGGCGGTGAGCAATCGTTTATTGGCGTTGCGCTGTTCTTTGCTATTTTGCAGGCAAATCCCACGCCTTTCTGTATTCTTGACGAGATCGAAGCAGCGCTGGACGAAGTCAACGTTGAGCGTTTGGCACAGTATATCAAGCGTTATTCGGCGGGTACCCAGTTTATTATGATCACCCACCGACGTGGTACGATGGCTGCCGCAACGCGTCTGTATGGCGTAACCATGCCTGAACACGGTATTTCCAAGGTGTTGGCATTGGACGTGGAAAACATCAGCAAAAAGAAGGGAGACGATTGGGATGGCATTTTTGGATAAGCTCAAGGCGGGCTTGTTGAAAACAAAAAACGCTCTGTTTGGCGGCGTTCAAAATATTTTAAAAAGCTTTGTTCGTGTGGATGAGGATCTGCTGGAGGAGCTGGAGGAGCTGCTCATTTGCGCCGACGTTGGCGTTGGCGCGACCGAAGATATTATCGAGGAACTGCGTGAGCGCATCAAGGACGGTCGACTCAAGGAAAAGGACCAGATTATGGATACCTTGCGCGAGATCTTGACGGGAATGATTGGAGAGGGACAGCCCTTGAAGCTGGAAACAACGCCCTCAGTCGTGCTGGTCATCGGTGTGAACGGTGCGGGCAAGACGACCTCGATCGGTAAGATCGCCAACAGCTTGAAGCGAAGTGGGAAGAAGGTTGTGGTTGCGGCAGCAGATACCTTCCGTGCGGCCGCTATCGATCAGCTTGGTGTTTGGTGTGAGCGCGCCGGTGTGGATATGATCCGCCAGGGCGAGGGTTCTGACCCGGCTGCCGTTGTATACGACGCAGTCAACTATGCCAAAAACAAGCAGGCAGACGTGCTTCTGGTCGATACGGCAGGACGACTGCACAACAAGAAGAATCTGATGAACGAGTTGGCCAAAATCAACCGCGTCATCGACCGTGAACTCCCCGGCGCATCGCGCGAGAATTTGCTTGTGCTGGATGCAACGACAGGGCAGAATGCGGTGCTTCAGGCAAAGGAATTTCGCCATGCGGCAGAGCTTTCCGGTCTGATTCTGACTAAACTGGACGGTACGGCCAAGGGCGGCATTGTGCTGTCGATCAAGAAGGAACTGAACATTCCCGTCAAGTTCATTGGTGTCGGTGAAAAAATCGATGACATGGAACCCTTTGACGCGGATGAATTCGTCAGCGCACTGTTTTCGCTTTGAGGTGAGACATGAGCATTAAAATTGTGTTGGCGTCACAAAATAAAAAGAAGATTGCAGAACTGCGAACGTTGCTTTGCGAGTATATCCCTGATATTGAGATCCTTTCGCTCGCCGATGCGGGGATTGAAGGAGATATCATCGAGGACGGGGAAACATTTGCCGAAAATGCATTGATCAAGGCAAGGGCGGCGGCCGCGTCGGGATATATCGGCGTGGGTGATGACTCCGGCATATGTGTGCGCGCGCTTGACTGGGCGCCCGGCATCTATTCAGCGCGCTATGCGGGCGAGCATGGTGATGATCTTGCCAATTTGAAGTTGCTACTCAAAAATATGGAAAAAGAGACTGACCGCGCGGCGGAATTCCGTTGCTGCATTGCCTGCGTTTTCCCTGACGGAAGCGAGCCTATCGTTGCATATGGCGACGTTAAGGGCGAGCTGCTTTATGAAAGTGCCGGAGAGGGTGGTTTCGGTTACGATCCCATTTTCTACTATCCGCCTTTTGGCAAAAGCTTTGGAGAAATCCCCGCCGAGCAAAAGAATAAAATCAGCCATCGTGCGGTGGCATTGCAAGCATTTGCAGAGGCTTTGCGTGAGCGATTGTTGATACAACGATAAGTGAGGAAGACAATGAAACAATTGACAACCAAGCAGCGCGCCTATTTGCGCTCGCTGGCGACGCATATTGACACCATCATGCAGATCGGCAAGGGTGGCGTCGGTGATGCGATGGTGAAAACGGTTTGTGATGCCCTGGAGGCACGCGAATTGATCAAAATGAAGGTACTGGAGAATAGCGGCGAGGCTGTGCGTGACGTTGCCGAGGAATTGGCCAACGCGTGCGGTGCCGTGCTTGTGACTGTGATCGGTAACAAGCTGGTGCTTTACCGCCCTGCAAGTGATCCCAAGCGTCGCAAGATCGAGCTGCCATGAGAATCGGAATATATCGCGGAGGCTTTTCTCCCATTCACAACGGTCACGTAATGGCGGCCAAAGCGTTCATGCAGCAAATGTGGCTGGATGTGCTGTATATCCTGCCTTCGGCCACGGCACAGGGCAATGCCAATGCATGGCAACGACTGAAAATGTGCGAGCTTGCCTTTGAGGACGTGGATGGCGTGCTGATCAGCGATTTTGAAATCCGCCACAGCGAGAACTGTGATGCGCTGACAGCACTGCGCGCATTTGCCTCGGATGAGCATCGTTTGTTTTTGCTCATGGGAACGGATGAGTTGTTGACGTTGGATCGCCAACGGGACGTGGAAGAGATGTTTCGGCTGTGTTATCCCGTCTATATGCGCAGGGAGGGAAATGATCCCATTCTGGACGCTCGTATCGTTGCGAAAATTTCAGATTATCAGCAAAAATACGGCAAGGTGGTGCGCCGCATTACGGGCGATCCTATTGCTGTGTCGAGCACCTCGGTACGCAGTGCTGTTGCGTCGGGAAAAGATATTTCGCGCATGGTACCGCCGGCGGTGGAAAAATATATCCGCGAGAGTGGCTTGTATAAAACGCAGGGAGGTGTGACACAATGATGTTGGATACTACTTCGATCACACACGCCATGTTGGAGGATCTCAGAGAGCGCGTACAGAAGACGATGTCACCTAAGCGTTATACGCATACCTGTGCTGTTGAATGTATGGTGGCGCGGTTGTGCGAGTTGTTTTGCCCGGAGTGTACCCTTGAGCTTCGGGCGGCGGCACTGCTTCACGACATTACCAAAGAGGAAAGTTTGGAAAAGCAGTTGCAATTGTGCCGTGATTTTGATATAATAGTAAAATCGGGAGATGTGCTTGCTCCCAAAACGTTTCACGCCAAAACGGCGGCCGCATTGATCGGGCGTGAGTATCCTGCGTTTGCAAGCGAGGCGGTTATCAATGCTGTCCGTTGGCATACAACGGGACACGCAAATATGACGCTGGGCGAGCAGTTGCTGTATCTTGCCGATTATATTGATGACAGTCGAATGTTTCCCGATTGCGTGAGACTGCGAAATTACTTTTGGCGTGCCGACCCGGCCGCCATGGACGAGGGAGCACGGATTGCGCATCTGTATGATACGCTGATCATGTCCTTTGATATGACCATGCGACACTTGTTGGACGAAAACGCGACAATCAGTCTTGACACGATACTGGCGCGTAATGCGCTGATCGAGAAAAAAACAGGGCTTTGAGTAATCAGATTACATAATTCTGAATACAGAGGAGTGTAATCTATGAAACGCAAATTGACCGCGCGGGTGCTTGTTATGCCCTTGCTGATCGCCTTTTTGATATTGTTACCTTTGGTGTGTGCCGCCGTCATCGGCGAGCATCGTTATGAGCTGCACCACCCCGCCTATTTGCAGCATTTTTGGCTCCAACTTTGGGGAGAAGAAACGACTGATGGTGATGAGAACAATATCGCTACATTGGCCGAGCAAAAGGGAAGAGTCAACGTGCTTGTCCTTGGCAAGGATCGGGCGGCGGGCTTGACTGACGTCATGATGATCGCTTCACTGGATACCAAGGAGCACACACTTCAACTGCTGCAGATCCCTCGTGACACCTATGCCTCCTATACCACAGCGGAGTACAAAAAGATCAACGGCGCGTACGCTAAGCTTGGCGGCGCGGGTGTTGCCGCTTTTTTGAGAGAGAATATGGGAGTTGCGGTCGATCACTACGTTTGTATTGATCTTGACGTTCTGGGTGAGATGGTGGATATGATGGGGGGCGTTCGCATGAATGTACCCGCGGATATGAATTATGATGATCCGGCACAAGATCTGCATATCCATCTCAAAGCCGGGGATCAGATTCTTGACGGAAAGACGGCGCAAATGTTTGTGCGATTTCGCTCAGGCTATGCGCTTGCTGACGTAGGGCGCATGGACGCGCAAAAGCTGTTTTTGTCTGCGTTAGCAAAGCAGGCAAAGGAAAATCTCAATGCAGTTCAGACAGTTAATCTCGTTTGCAGTTGCTTTGGAAAAATAAAAACGGATATGGGACTGGACGACTGTATTAGCTGCGCCAAGGCGTTACGGCAGGTCGAACTGTCCAATATGCATATGGCCACGTTGCCCGGTGCGTCTGCGAGGACGGGAGGCAACAGCGGTGCATGGTATTATATTCTTAACCGCAATGCAACGGCACAGATGCTGGAACAGACTGCGGGAGGCTGTACCGATAGTTTTGATCCGAATGAAAAATTTACCGATCGGAGTCGTCGCGCATTTGATTCTATTTACCGTGCGGCGGCAGATAGTTGTAAAACCAAGGATTATACCGCTGAGGGAACGTTGGGCGGAGAGATCGACATCCGCCGCGTTTCGTGACAGGAATGTACATAAATTTGATATACATAAAAGGATAGGAAACAAAATGGAAGAAAACATGATTTTGAAGCCGACTGAAACTACGGATACCGAGTTTTGGTCCGAGGAAGAATACCGCAAGCTGCCGACGTTGAAGGACGCGGCTCCTTTGGATCTGGCACGCGAGATTGCTCGTGTGCTAGACAACAAGCGCGGCCGCGACATTAAGGTGCTGCACGTTGAGGACAAGACCGTCTTGGCCGATTATTTCGTGCTTTGCACCGCCAACTCCAATACCCACATCAAATCGCTCATTGGCGAAGTGGAATACCGCTTGAGCCTGCGCGGCGTGGATACGCACCATGTCGAGGGACGCGACAATGGCACATGGGTCATCGCGGACTATTATCACGTCATTGTTCACGTCTTCAGCCGTGAGGCAAGAGAATTCTACAATCTGGACAAGCTGTACGGCGATGCGCCCGAAGCAAGCGAGCAGATGTAAGTTTGACATTCAATATCTTTAATATATAAGAGGAGAGCTAACTATGAAATACGATGTTTCTGCGGTAGAACAAAAATGGCAGAAGAAGTGGGAAGAGGCAGGGATCTTCAATGCCGAGGACTACTCCGAAAAGCCTAAATTCTACGGCCTTGTGGAGTTCCCTTATCCTTCGGGATCGGGTATGCACGTAGGCCATATCAAGGCGTATTCGGGTCTTGAGGTTATTTCGCGCAAGAGAAGAATGCAGGGATATAACGTGCTGTTTCCCATTGGCTTTGACGCGTTTGGTCTGCCCACTGAAAACTCGGCCATTAAAACGGGCGTTCATCCCAGAGAGCTGACCGACCGTAACATTGCCAAGTTCTCGAGCCAGCTTCGCCGCGTCGGCTTCTCGTTTGATTGGAACCGCGTGGTCGATACGACCGAAGAAGATTACTATAAGTGGACGCAATACATATTCCTCAAGCTGTTTGAGAAGGGTCTTGCGTTCCGTGACACCGCACTGGTCAACTACTGCCCGCACTGTAAAGTCGTTCTGTCCAACGAGGACTCACAGGGCGGTAAGTGCGATATCTGTAAGTCGGATATCATCCAGAAGTCCAAGGACGTCTGGTATCTGCGCATTACCGAGTACGCAGATAAGCTGCTTCAGGGCTTGGACGAGGTGGATTATCTGCCTAACATTAAGCAACAGCAGGTCAACTGGATCGGCAAATCCCGCGGAGCGTTCGTTAACTTCGGCGTGACCGGCACGGACGATACGCTGCGCATCTACACCACTCGCCCCGATACGCTGTTCGGTGTAACCTTCATGGTCATCGCTCCCGAGCATCCTATGCTCAAGGTGTGGGCAGACCGCATCACCAATATGGATGCCGTCAAGGCATATCAGGAGGAGTGCGCCAAGAAGACTGAGTTCGAACGCACCCAGTTGGTTAAAGATAAGACGGGCGTGTGCCTGGAGGGCGTGCGCGGTATCAATCCCGTCAACGGCAAGGAGATCCCCATCTACATTGCCGACTACGTCATGATGGGCTACGGTACGGGCGCGATCATGGCCGTTCCTGCCCACGATGAGCGTGACTATGCCTTTGCCAAGAAGTTTGGTATCGATATCATCGAAGTCATCAAGGGCGGTGATATT
>JAFVZV010000146.1 GCA_017507985.1 Clostridia bacterium | reverse complement strand
GTGACCATCTTCGGTATGCAGCTGCCCATGCTGCTTGGCGGTGCGGTCATTGTGGAGCAGGTGTTCAGCTGGCCCGGCTTGGGACTGATGACTATGAGCGCCATCAACGCACGCGACTACCCTGTGATCATGGGTGTGTGCTTGCTCAGCGCGGTCGTTGTGGTGCTGGGCAACCTTTTGACGGATATTCTCTACGCCGTGGTCGATCCGACCATCCGGCTGGATTCGTAAGGGGGTGTGGCAGATGAAAAACATTCTCGGACGCAGCCTGTCCGCCATTCCCACCCCTGATCTTTCGCAGGAAAATTACGCACGCACGGTGCTGCGGCGATTCCGCCGCCACAAGCTGGCGATGGTAGGCAGCATTGTGGTGCTTTTGCTGGTGCTTGCCGCGCTGCTGGGGCCGATGCTCTCGCCCTACGATCCCGACGCCTCGGTGGGGGAGTTCAATCAGCCGCCCTCGGGCGAGCACTGGCTGGGCACCGATCAGATCGGGCGCGACGTGCTGACGCGCGTTCTGTGCGGCACGCGGATCAGCCTGTTGGTTGGCGTTCTGGCGACCTTGATCTCGACCGTCATTGGCGTGGTGCTGGGGTTGATCTCCGGCTACTTTGGCGGCTGGGTGGATATGATCGTCATGCGCGTGACCGATATGATCATGTCATTTCCGTATATTCTGCTGGTTTTGGTGGCGGCTGCTGTCTTTGAGCCGGGACTTTGGAACATCATTCTCATTCTCGGCTTTGTGGACTGGCCGGGCATTGCGCGCCTGGTTCGCGGCAACGTCATGAATCTGCGCGAAACCAATTTTGTCAAGAGCAACGTGGTGGCAGGCATGTCCAAGTGGCACATTCTGTTCTCGGAAATTCTGCCCAACACGACCGCGCCGATCTTAGTCTACATGACAAGCGTGCTGGCGCTGTCGATCTTAGACGAGGCATCGCTCAGCTTTATCGGCATGGGCGTGCAGCCACCGACGGCGAGCCTTGGCAATCTGCTCAACAACGCGCAAAACTTGACTATCCTGACCGAGCGCCCCTGGCTTTGGGTTCCGCCCGGCTTGATGATCATCATCCTGGTTGTCGCCATCAATTTGGTCGGCGACGCGCTGCGCGACGCCATGGACCCGACGGCGAAGTGAAGAAAAAGAAGGCGGGGGGAAAACTTTTTGAAAAAAGTTTTCCCCCCGCGCCCCCTTTTCAAAAACTTTTGATTAAAGGGGATTGGTGGTTTGGGCTTGCGTTATTGCGCAGGCTCAATTTTCGTTGTGGATAATGACTTGTTCAACCAATTCGGCGATCTTATCGGTTACATATCCGAGAGCGGCAAACTTGTCTTGGGGTTCCATGTCGGATTCGTTGATCATTGACATGTTATTGTCAAACGCCGATTTGATCAAATTGACTCTTGTGGCTTCTTCATTTTGAATGTTGCTATACATTTTTTCGTACAATTCGAGCATTGTCATAAGGGTGGTTTCTCTCGCTCTGAAAACGCTGCAAATATTGCCGATTTGTTCCCAGCGCTCATCATTTTCGCTGTCGTCGCCTTCCACCAAGTTGGAAATAGCGTCATCCAAATGATGCAACGAGGTGTATGAGTTTTCTGTGAGTTGTCTTTGCAACGCAGTGATCTGTACAAATATGTCTTTTACCGTCAATTTGTTTTCTTCCATTTTGTTTTCCTCCAAAATTGTATCCGGAGGACACGCAAGGCATATTTTGTTTTCACCTACGAAGCGTGCCCTGCCGTTTTTTACAAGACCTTTCGCCCGCTTTGGGTAGGTCGCTTCATATTCATTTCCTTGCTCATCAACAACAATTACGTTTTTTTCGATGGGTGTCGCCCCCCTTTGTATTGATTTGCTTTGTACGAATGTCGTTTTTTGTGATGGGTACCGTCCCCAATTCGCAGGTATATTATAACATGGGTGGAAAGGTTTGTCAATACCTTTTCAGATACAAAAAATCCCGAACGCATACGCATTCGGGATGATGG
>JAFVZV010000145.1 GCA_017507985.1 Clostridia bacterium | reverse complement strand
GTGGACCTGATCAACGCCGTTCTCTATTCCCTGCCCGAGCGTGACCGCCACGTGTTCGTGCGCCGCTATTTCTTTACGGACAGCGTGCCCGCGATCGCCAAGCGTTTTGGTACTTCACAAAACAACGTTCTGAAGATCCTTTCCAGAACCAGACAAAAGCTCAAAAATTATTTGGATAGAGAGTGGACGACGCTATGAAAGAACAGAAATTTTTTGATTTACTTGGCGAGATCGATCCCGAGATCATCGCCGCCGCGGACAGTCCCGTGCCATTTCGCAAAAAACGCGGATTTGCGGTCATGCTGGTCGCCGCCATGATGGCCATCGTGATATTGGCCACCCCCGTTGTGGGCGCGTTTGCGTTGGCCGAGGATTATCGCACGCAAAATCCCGAATTCAAGGGCAACAGACTCCAGGCACTTGACCGGGCACTCGGCAAGCCGGATATGCCGCTTTCCGGTATGGTGACCGAGGCGCTTGGCTTAAATCCCATCACGTTTGACGCGATCTTTTCGGATCACGGAGACCTTGACTGGAATGCCCTTTTGGCAGCGTTGCGCGGTCAGGAATCAGAGGAGCAGCTTGCTGACTCGGTCTTCCGCGCCGTTCAGATCGACGAGAACAGCATGCGCATCGTGGCCTACACAGGCACTATGGAGACCGTAATCATTCCCGAAACCATGGACGGACTTCCCGTCACCGAGATTGGCGAGCACGTGTTCGGCAAGGACGAGAATTTGCAGCACGTGGTCATTCCCGACACAGTCACAAGAATCGACAAGGGTGCATTTACCGCCTGCTCCAACCTGCAGACCGTTAAAATGTCCGAAACCGTCGAGTTTATCGGAGAAAGTGCCTTTTTCGGCTGCATTTCTCTGACCGAGATCGAGCTCCCCGAAACGCTGCACACCATTGACGTGGATGCATTCGGATGGTGCTTCAGCCTGGAGCACCTGGATATTCCCTCCTCTGTCCGGACTCTGGGCGACGGCGCGTTTATTCATTCCGCCATGAAGGAGATCGTCATTCCCGAGGGCGTGAGTGTCATTCCCGAGTGTGCGTTTATGAATATGCCCAACCTGCGCGAAATTACCCTTCCTTCCACGATTACCGAAATTGAAATCGACGCGTTCAGGGGCTGCGAGAATCTTGAACAGATCACGCTCAACGAAGGGCTTGTCAAGATCGGTCGCCAGGCCTTCTCGAACACCGCGATTGACGTCATCACCATCCCCTCCACCGTAACCGATATGTACGACATCGGTTTTTCGGAATGCAAGAACCTTAAAATCGTGGCTTTCGACGGCAATGCTCCCACCATTGAACAGCTGCCGACACCGCCCGACTCGGATGCGTCCCCCTACTACCAAGCCCCCGACTATCAAGTATGCCATCTGCTTGGCAGAAGCGGCTTTGACGGTGAGGAATGGCACGGACACGCCTGCTCACTGATGCGTGTCATGAACGAGCCCATCGTGGACAACAGCACCCTTGACTCCATCCCCATGTACACGGTCAACGTGCTCGGCACGCTTGACATGGCAGCGGGTGCTGCGCTTGGCGAGACCGAGCTGATCAAGACCTATGAGGAATATGCAAAGATCAAGGAGTCGCTTTTCGGCTCGGATGCATCTTTTTGTTACGAGGAATCGTACTTCGAGCAAAACGCGGTCGTGCTGATCAAGTTCCGTCATGCTGCAGATGAGCAGGTGCTGGGCGTTGCCGGGCTTGTCCTGGGAGATTACTCCGAATTTGAGCAAGACGACACGGAAAACGACGCTTTGACGCTGGCAGCTGTGGTCAAAATAGACAGCAGTGAGCCGACCGCCATCGATATGGGCTTTGACACCTACGTTGCCGTTGAGATCCAAAAGGCAGATTGCCCAGAGATCGGTGCCGGCATCCTCTACGCCATCAATCAAAGCAGGGATGGCAACGAGGGCAGCGCGTACTATAAGCCCTTCCCCGTAGCAGTCCTGGAGCCCATGCCCGAATAATATCATACCGTCTTACCGCCCGCGGCAATGCCGCGGGCGGTTTTTTGCTTATGACGCCGTAGGGAAAGTGCTTCGCCTCCCGCTACGTTTTACGATAATCTTGAAATCTTTTGAAAAATATGCTAAAATGTTGTCAGAAACCAAAATCTTTTGCGTGATGTTAAGTAGAAGCACTTATTGAAAGGAGACCAACGATATGCAAGACGAGCAGATCATTGCGCTGTATTACGCACGGGACGAGCGTGCCATTGCGATTTCCTCGGACAAATACGGCGTGTATTGCACAAGCATCGCGCAAAATATTCTGCAGAATCTACAGGACAGCGAGGAATGCGTCAACGACACCTGGCTGAGTGCATGGAATTCCATGCCGCCTGCAAAACCCGCTGTGCTCAAGACCTATCTTGGCAAGATCACGCGTAATCTGGCCATTGACAGATGGCGTCGCAAGCACACGGAAAAGAGGGGGGC
>JAFVZV010000144.1 GCA_017507985.1 Clostridia bacterium | reverse complement strand
GAAGCCCTGCGCAAAGCCCATGATAACCGAGCCGATCAGGCGGTAGAGCTTGTTGGCAACGGCGATGCCGGCGAGGATGGAGGTGCCGAAGCCCTTGGCAACGTTGTTGGAGACGATGCCGCCGAAGGACATCAGACTCATACGGAGGAACACGGGAATGCCCATGCGGGCAACTTCGAGCATGTTCTTTTTGTCGATGTAGAGATGCTTGGGGCTGAGCTCCAGCATGGCGGTTTTGCGGATGTATGGAATGGCCAAAACACTGCAGCTGAACACCTTGGAAAGCGCCGTTGCCGCAGCAGCACCGCCGACGCCCCACTGGAACACATTGATAAACAGGGGGTCGAGCAGGCAGTTGAGAATGCAGCCGGAGCACATGCCGACCATGGCAATTTTCGTGCTGCCCTCACTGCGCAAAAGCTGGTTCATGATGACGTTCGCCGTTGTGAAGGGCGCGGCGAGCAGAATCCATGTTGCGTAGTCAACGGAATGCTGATGCGCCTCGGCCGTGCTGCCGAGCAGATCGACGAGCCAGCCGCGGAATGCAAAGCAAATCAGGCCGACAATTAAAGAGAAGGCGGAGCCGAGCGCCAGTGTGGTGGTCGCGACGTTGCAGGCTTGTTTGTCCTTCTTCGCACCCATCAAACGGGATATGTAGCTTGCAGCGCCCATTGCAAAGCCCATTGCGATCGCGCGCAGGACGTTCATCAGCGAGTCGTTAATTGCAACTGCGGCGGTTGCCGCTTCACCGAGACCGCTGACAAAAAAAGTGTCTGCAAGGTTATAGATGGAGTCAATAACGGCCGAGATGATCATGGGGATGGCGATTGCCGGAATAACACGGATCATGGGGTCTTCCAGCATCATTTGTTGCCTTCGTGCCCGAGCTAAGGTTTTCGCATCTTCCATACGCAAGGTTCCTTTCCAAAATCATAATATTAAAATCCAGTATAACACAGGAAAATCGAGAACACAAGCATACTAATGGAATAAAAAATATGGAAGGAAACCGGCGCTTGGGGAATGGTGCGGACGAAGTCCGTACGGTTTCGTGCCGCGTTTGAAACAAAAAACCGGCAGAAATTAAAAAGCGGGAACCCGATTCGGGTTCCCGCGCAAAATATATGCTTATTTTTTCAGCAGACCGCCAAGTGCGCCCAGCTTACCGCCGATGTCGTCCAGATTGACCTTGGCCTTGACTGCACTGACCACGGATTCAATTTCATCCTTAGGAAGCTTCACGCCCAGGAGCTCTTCCACCGCGGCGGTGGGGTCTTTCGCGAACTTTTCGGCAAAGTTCTTGTCGCTTTTTACTTTGTCAACGATTTCATTGATTTTGGCTTTGATATCCATCGTATAGTTTCCCCCTTTCGTATCCGTTTTTGCGTGAATAGTCTGTTCGGCAGAAAAGATTTGCTTATGCCTTCTCAAAGGCGTCCTTGCCCAGACCGCAGACGGGGCAAACCCAATCCTCGGGAACGTTCTCCCAGGCCGTGCCGGGGGCGATGCCGTTGTCGGGATCACCGACGGCGGGATCATACTCGTAGCCGCAGGGGCAAATATACTTGTCCATAGTGCTCCTCCTTTCAAAAGTTGTCACGATCAATCATACATATTATGAAAAGCTGTGCCGCGAATTTCGGATTTCAGCTCCCTGACCATCAGCATTTCAATCGCCGTGGAAACATCAACCCGCCCGGACACAACCGCGTCAACGGTCTCTACTATGGGCATTTCTACGTTATATTTCCCGGCAAGGCGCATGGCTGCGGGCAAAGCGTTAAGCCCTTCAACAACCATTCCCACCTGCCTGATGGCATCCTCAACCGGAACGCCCTGGCCGATCAGCATTCCGCAGCGATTGTTTCGGCTGTGCATACTGGTGGCGGTCACGATCAGATCGCCGATGCCTGCCAAACCGACAAATGTCTGTTCCTTGCAGCCCATGGCAATTCCCAGTCTGCAAATTTCGGCAATTCCTCTTGTGATCAGCGCGGCTTTTGCGTTGTCTCCACAGCCAAGCCCGGTGGCAATGCCGGATGCCAATGCAATTACATTCTTCAGCGCTCCGCACAGCTCCACGCCGTGGATGTCATCATTTGTGTATGCCCGCATACGGCCTGTGGTAAACACCTTTTGCACCGTTTCCGCCGCGGCGACATCGTCGCTTGCCGATATAATGGCTGTGGGAAGGTCCTTTACCACTTCCTCTGCGTGCGTCGGGCCGGAAAGCGCCACCAATCTGACAGTCGGATTTTGAATCTCATCCGCAATGATTTCCGTCATGGTGTATAGCGTTTCTGCTTCAATTCCCTTGGCAACGTCCACGATGATCTGGCCGTCGGCAATATAAGGCGCTGCTTTTTCGGCGGTGGATCTGATATACACCGACGGAGTCGCGAATACCAAAATATCCATTCCCGTGCACGCGTCGGATATATCCTTCGTATAGCGCAACTGATCGGGCAGCTCGACGCCCGGGAGGTTCGGATGCCTTCGTGTGGAGGAGAGAGAATCGACCTCCGCCTCGATTGCCGACCAAACCGTTACATCGTGTCCTGCATTACAAAGCATTCTTGCAAGTGCAATGCCCCAGGTGCCTGCGCCCAGAATGCCGATTTTCATTTTGTTTGCCATTTGTTTTTCATCTTTCCCTGTGCATGTTTTGCGCGTCGTTCCCCTGCGAAGGGGACTTTTTTCCCGCCACCGCAAATTCAGTATACCAAATAAATTTCGTTTTTCAATCAGGGTATCCCGGAATTTACAAAATCGTTATAAAGAGAGCGGAGGTTTTGCCCTCCGCTTTTTTATATGTTTTTATGGATTACCTGTTGCCGAAATGTCTTTCCGGCAGGCCCTGCAGCGCCTTGCCATGGCGGGCCTCGTCTATTTCGCCTTATAATCCTCAATAAGCAAAAGCAAATGCGCTACAAAATTTGGAGATAGGCCTTCAACGCTTATTCTGGGAGCCGCATCAAGGCCTAACAAATAATCCGTGGACACCCCAAGGAGCATTGATATGCGAATCAGCATCTCAATGGATGGTTGGATATTATCATTTTCCCAATTCGATACGGTTTGCTTTGCTACGCCCAAGCGTTTTGCCAACTCTACCTGACTCCAGCCTAAAGAGGTTCTCATAGAGCATATTCTTTCTCCTAACATAGTGGCCTCCTAAAACGTCAAACTTTACAATACTATTGTCAGTATTCTCTTGACGATTTAGAAATACTATGGTATTTTGATATTGGACTTTGGCGTTCGAATAATGAATTGGGAGAGAAATGCATGAAAAAACAGGGAATATTTGCTGTTGTTGCAGCAACCATTATGCTGGTCGGTATTATCCTCGCGTACGTATGTGAGCTTAATACAACTACAATTTATGATCCAAGTGAAGGCGCTGTTACGGCAGGAATCGGAACACATGTGCTTGTTATTATGCTGTTTGTGATCGTTTCCGCAGTATTTCTTTTGCTGACCTGCAAGTATGCTGCAGACAATAATGCCCTTGCCGGAAAGCACTATATATTTGCTGGCGCATATACTCTGTCCGGACTGTTCTTTTCGCTGGCGACCGGTTTTGGCGTCAGATCAAACATTTTGCGCGATTACTATCTCCGCACAAATTCTGCCCCTGGTTGGTATTCTGGGGATGTAATGGATAGCCGATGGTTTGACGATCTTCCCCAAACGGCCAATCGCTTTTCGAACAACGCAAAACTTTGGTATGTGATTATGGCTGTTGCAATTATAATCACAATCGTTCTTGGCGTTCGCGCTTTCTTGAAAAAAGCCAAGTAATAATGATGGGAGCAGAAAAACCGCTCCCATTTTTCTATATTACTTGAAGTAACGTTCCAGCAGGCCTTCCAGCGCCTTGCCGTGACGGGCCTCATCGCGGGCCATCTCATGGACGGTGTCGTGGATAGCATCCAGACCGTTCTTCTTGGCGACGGTGGCCAGCTCGGTCTTGCCGGCGGTCGCGCCGTACTCGCAATCCACACGCCAGGCGAGATTCTTCTTGGTGCAGTCGGTCATGTTGGGCTCCAGCTCGCTGCCGAGAAGCTCAGCAAACTTCGCTGCGTGCTCCGCCTCTTCGTAAGCGGCCTTCTCCCAGTAGAGACCGATCTCGGGATAGCCCTCGCGGTGCGCGACGCGCGCCATGCAGAGGTACATGCCGACCTCGCTGCACTCGCCGTTGAAGTTGGCCAGAAGCTGCTCGAGGATGTACTTCTTGTCTTCGTCAGAGACGTTCTCGTTGTTCTTCACGGTCTTGGCATAGACGCCGTACTCATGCTCGGCGGCCAGCTTCATCTCGCCAACGACCTCGTCAAAGGCGTTCTTCTGCTTGCACTGGGGGCAGATCTCGGG
>JAFVZV010000143.1 GCA_017507985.1 Clostridia bacterium | reverse complement strand
TAGGTGAAGACAGCGCCTTCGCAGAGCCACTGGCCGTAGAGCTTGCCCCACAGAGCCTTGCCCCAGCCGGTCTCGGAAATGGTGAAGTGCAGACCGTCACGCTCGCACAGATGCCAGTATCTGGCGGTGACGTAATGTCCCAGCGCGTATTTGTAGGAGTGGGTCGCCATCTTGGGATATCCGGTCGTGCCGGAGGTGAAGAGCATCAGCATAGGATCGCTGCCGCAGGGTGCATCGGCGGCGCGCTCATAGCGGCGGCTGAAGAGTGCATACTCCTTGTCGTAATCGTGCCAGCCCTCGCGGCTGCCGCCGACCAGCACCTTGGTCAGCTTCTTATCGGCAGCCTTTTCCGCCAGCTCGATCTGCTCGGCGGTATTGCCGTCCGCGGTGCAAAGGACCGCGCTGACCTCCGCAGCTTGGAAGCGGTAGACAAAATCGTGCTCCATCAGCTGATTGGTCGCAGGGATCGCGATCGCGCCCAGCTTATGCAGACCGAGGATCGCGAACCAGAACTGATAGTGCCGCTTCAGCACCAGCATAACGCGGTCGCCGCGCTTGATGCCGAGGCTCTTGAAATAGTTGGCGCTCTGGGAGGAGGCGTCCTTGATGTCCTTGAAGGTGAAGCGGCGCTCCGTCATATCGTTTGCCACGTGCACCATAGCAAGCTTGTCCGGCTCTCTTCTGGCGATCGCATCGACGGTGTCAAAGGCAAAGTTGTAGCGTTCCTCATCATGGAAGGTCATGCCTTGGAAGACGCCGTTTTCGTCTTCCTGCGCGTTGACGAACTTGTTGCACAGAAGATGCTCGTCCTGGCGCTTCTTGCCGGTGCCGATATAAAGCGGCTGATCCGTGGTATCCGACGCCATGATCATGGACAGGAACACGCAGTCCTGACCGTCGATGGCCAACTGTCCGTGCGGCGTGGAAGACTTGAAGAAGATACTGTCGCCCTCGCGCAGCGTCTCTTCGCGATCGCCTACCTTAACGCGCATCGCGCCTTTTATGACCAGGTTGAACTCCTGACCGGCGTGGGTGACGGTGTGGATCGGCTTGTCCTGCAGGTCTGCGGAATATTTGTAGGTGACCCAGTAAGGGGTAGCCAGCTTTTTGCGGAACATGGGGGCCATGTCCTGAATGGTGATGCCGTCCTCGCTGGCAGTCACAAGACCCTTTCCGCGGCGGGTAACGGTGTAGCCGGAAAGCTTCGCGCTTTGTCCCTCGAGCAGGACAGTGATCTCCACGCCGAACACCTGCGAGCACTTGTGCAGGAAGGTAAAGGGCAGGTCGACGGTTCCCGTTTCATACTGGTGGTAAATTTCTTCGCCCACCTCAGTCAGTTCCGCCATTTTCTTTGCACTGTAGCCCAAAATCTCTCGCATACCTCTGATGCGAGTTGCGACATCCATAAGCTGTGTAGAGGTATTTGTGTTGGACATTGTGAAGATCTCCTTTCAAAAAAAATGAAAAAACGTCTCAAGAACACTTCGTTCTTGAGACGAGTAAATCAAACCCGCGGTACCACTCAATTTGCAGCCTTCGCTGCCGCTTCACGCTCTGACAAGCGCTATCCCTTAACGCGGGCAAACGGAAGCACCTGGCAAAAGCTTCAGCGCTTCGGCTCGGAAGTGATGGGTCTTGCGGCACCTTCTGTCAGCTCACACCAAGCGCTGACTCTCTGAAATTCGGGTTAACCGACCGTCTTCGTCACAGCCTTTTTCGTATTGACAACATCCTAGCACGGACACCCGCAAATGTCAAATATTATTTTTCCAATATACCTTAACCCTGACCTGCACAAATTGCGCAAATCGGCGTAGATGATACTTGCCGACACGGCAATTTGACAAACGTATTGCTTAACAAATGATCTTTCTGTATAATAAGTTGCAGAACATATTTCAGCAAAAGCTTGGAGGTATATTATGGCTTGGCAAAGTATCATATCGCAAATATCGGCATTTTCAGCATCGTTCGGCATAAAGCTTTTGGGCGCAATCATCATTTTGGTTATCGGACTGAAATTCACTTCCTGGATCTCAAAATGGCTTCGCAAGAGTCCCAGGCTTGATAAATTGGACAGCAGTCTTCGCTCTTTTTTGTCGAGCTTTATAAAAATTGTAATGTACATCGTTCTTATCATTACGATTGCTATGATTTTAGGCGTGCCCGCAACCTCATTTATTACGATTCTGGCATCTTGCGGCGTTGCGATCGGTTTAGCTCTGCAAGGTTCACTCAGTAATTTTGCGGGCGGATTAATGATTCTGTTCTTTAAGCCTTTCAAGATTGGTGACTTTATTGAAGCTGCCGGCGAAACCGGTACTGTCGCTGAGATTTCTGTTGTATATACCGAACTTCTCACTCCTGACAATAAACGTATTACAATACCTAACGGCACACTTACAAATTCCATAATCAAAAACTATTCTTCCGAAGAATTACGTCGTGTTGACTTCGCATTTAGTGTTGCATACGACAGCAACGACCAAACTGTAAAAAGCATTATTAAAGACATCATTGAAGCACATCCCCAGGTCCTTAAGACACCCGAAGCGGTTGTACGTATGTCGGAACATGCTGACAGCGCTCTTGTATACACAGTTCGAGTCTGGTGCAAAAACAGCGACTACTGGGCAGTTTACTTTGATATTCTTGAGAACGTCAAAGCATCTTTTGACAAAAACAACATTTCGATTCCCTTCCCGCAAGTAGATGTACATATAAACAACCAGTAAAGATTAAAGGCTTGCCAATTGGCAAGCCTTTTTGCGTTAGAACAATGTTATCATCCAACAAATTATGCCGAAGACTACACTTGCGGATACACCATAGACGATCACAGGGCCTGCGATGGTGAACATCTTCACCGCAGTACCGGTGATGTAGCCCTCGGATTTGAATTCGATCGCGGGCGCAGCTATTGCATTTGCAAAGCCTGTGATCGGCACAAGCGTGCCCGCGCCGGCGTGCTTGGCAAGCTTGCCGTAAAGCCCCAACCCTGTGAAGAGCGCACTCAGAAAAATCAGCGTCACCGAGGTCGCAGCGCCCGCAGCCGTCTCGTCCAAAGCAAGCGTCTTTCCGTAAAAGTTCAGCAGAAGCTGCCCGATCACGCAGATCGCCCCGCCGACGAGAAATGCGATCAGGCAATTCTTCCCAATCGGTGACTTCGGCGAGATCCGCGCAACATATTTGTTGTATTCTTCATTGGACATTTTTTGCATCCAAACCACTCCTTTGCGCTAGCTTGCCCAATTAATAGAAAAAGATGCAAATCACAAATAGGAAAACCCTCCGCGTAGGGCACGATCCCCTGATCGTGCCGCTTCCTCCACAGCACAAACGGCGCGATGCAGGCGTCACGCCTTGCGCGCACACTTCCACGCTCGCACCGCACCCGTAGGGGCGATTGTCAAATCGCCCGCCTGCCGAAGGCAAAAGCCTTCCCCTTGAGGGGAAGGTGTCAGCGTAGCTGACGGATGAGGTGGAATCCCGTGCCTCCGGCACACCGCAGTTCTCCCCATTGTCACCGACTATATCCCCAAATAAAAATGAAAACGGACAACCTCAAATGAGGTTGTCCGTTTTTTACGAAACTCAGACCAGTTCGATGATCGCCATTTCCGCTGCGTCACCGCGACGGGGCCCGAGACGGGTCACGCGGGTGTAGCCGCCGTTGCGGT
>JAFVZV010000142.1 GCA_017507985.1 Clostridia bacterium | reverse complement strand
GTGCTTCATCAATGCGGCAAAGCACCGCCCGATCGCCTTCTCTTAAAGTATCCAGCGTTTGAGCCTCCATGGAAGCTGCCGCTTGATCCGTTCTATATTCATTCAAAATGTATACACCTCCAGGCCGCACAAAAGCGCGGCAAAAACAGTTTCTCATTGTCACTATATGCGTATTGTGACGAAACCGTGCAAAGATTGTCGAATCGTCTCTCGGTCATCCCAAAAACTGTCTTTTAAATTACCATAAATTTTGCACTATCATTTTTGAGCGTTTCGTACTATAATGTTAGTAACCAACAATGCGGCCACGCACGGCTGCTATGAGGAGGAATCAACATGGATCTGATCAAAATCAACGACAACAAGCTGAAGATCATGCTGACACCCGGGGATATGCAATGTTATGCGCTGAAGGCCGACGAGCTGGACGGTGCCAAAATGGAAACACGCCAAGCCTTTCGAAGCATTATGGACGAGGTCCGTCATCGCACGGGCTTTGATGCCAAGGGCAATCAGATCTACGTTCAGGTCTACCCTTCGCGAGAGGGCGGCTGTGAAATGTTCGTGACCAAGCTGGGACTCTTATGCGCGTTGGGCGAGGCGGAGGACCGTCCGTCGCTTTCTGCCGCCAAAGGCACTTGCGTCGCGTCCACGACGCGGACACAGCCATCCAAGCAAAGCGAGCGCAATCGCACCATTGCCTTTGTGTTTGAAGCACTTGACCACTTACTTCACGTGTGCCGACGACTACACGCGCGCGACTATGTTGGCAGCAGTGCCGTATATCGAGGTGAGGAGGGCTGCTTCTATCTTTTGCTTTCCGAGAGCGGAAGCCGACGGTATGCGCTGTCTGACCGCGGCGTATTGGCTTTTCTCGGTGAATACGGTCTACAGCAAAATGCCGAGGTTGTCCGCCTCTACATACGCGAGCACGCCAGCCCCATCTGCGAAAGTAACGCCATCGAACGGCTGTCCGCGTTATAATTTCAAGCATCCCGCCGAGCTTGGCGGGATGTTTTTATACAAGTATTGACAATTGAAGCAAAAAAAGATACAATAGAGGTACTTTATCAAGGAGCAACGGTATGAACATATACACCTCGATCGATCAACTCATCGGTAAAACCCCCCTGCTTGAGCTGACGCATATTGAAAAAGAATACAACCTCAAAGCCAAGCTACTGGCTAAGCTCGAGGGATTCAATCCTGCAGGATCCGCCAAGGATCGCATAGCGCTGTCCATGATCGAGACTGCCGAGCGCGAAGGAAAGCTAATGGCAGGCTCGACCATCATTGAACCCACCAGCGGCAACACAGGCATCGGTCTTTGTGCCATCGCCGCCGCAAGAGGATATCGAGCCATGATCGTCATGCCCGACAATATGTCACTTGAGCGCATCCGCCTGATGCAAGCCTATGGCGCGCAGGTCGTTCTCACTCCTTCTGCCCTTGGCATGACAGGTGCCATTGAAAAGGCGAAAAAACTGGCCGCCACCATCGAAAACAGCTTCATTCCCGATCAGTTTGACAATCCTGCCAATCCCGCCACTCTCTTTGAAACGACAGGCCCCGAGATCTTTGCAGACACGGACGGGCAAGTTGATATTTTCATTGCAGGTATCGGCACGGGCGGTACCATTTCTGGCGTTGGTAAATATCTCAAATCGAAAAAGTCCGATGTACGTGTTGTTGCCGTTGAGCCTGCCGCCTCTCCCCTGCTTTCCCAAGGTCATGCCAACAAACACGGTCTGCAGGGCATAGGAGCGAACTTCATTCCCACCACGCTGAACACCGATATTTACGACGAGATCATCACAGTCACCGAGGAGCAAGCTTATGCTGCAGGGCGGTTGCTTGCCCGGCGCGAGGGAGTACTTGCCGGCATATCGTCGGGTGCCGCCCTTCACGCCGCCATCCAACTGGCACAGCGCGAAGAAAATGAGGGAAAAACCATCGTCGTTCTGCTCCCCGACACGGGAGAGCGGTATTTGTCTACCGAGATGTTTCAATAAAAGATAGGAGTACACCATGCCAAACATTCTCATCATCAGCTCTGCCAATATGGATTTTGTTATGCCCTTGACCTCTCTGCCCACACGTGGGCAGACCGTCATCGAATCGGGGGCATATCGCTACGTCCCCGGCGGTAAAGGCGCAAACTCGGCCGTTGCCGTGGCGCGTCTTGGAGGCAACTGCACCTTCTGCGCCAAGCTCGGCCGCGACGACAACGGCGACGCGCTCGCCGCGCTATACGAGCGCGAGGGCATCGATTGCCGCGCACTTTATCGCAGTGAAGATACTCCGACGGGGCTGGCTGCCATCATGGTCGAGTCCGACGGTTCCAACCGCATCGTCGTTTATCCCGGTGCCAACATGACGCTGACCGAGGCTGACATCGACCGCGCACTCAATACCAATCCCGACGCGCTGTATCTGCAACTGGAAATTTCACATTCGGCCGTTCTGTACGCCGCCAAAGCCGCAGCCGCTCGCGGCATTCCCGTTTTTATCGACGCAGGACCTGCCGATGCAACCTTTGCACTTGAGCAGCTGCCGCCGCTTGCCGTGTTCTCGCCCAACGAAAGTGAGGCCGAGATCTTCACGGGCATCTGCCCCGACAGCGAACAGACTTGCCTTGCGTGTGCCGAAGCACTCGCGGCTCGTGTCAAAAGCGCGCACATCGTGCTGAAATTGGGCAGTCGCGGCGCATATCTGTACGACACCTCGGCAAAAACAGGAGAGATTCTTCCCTCCCTGCCCGTCAAGGCCGTGGATACCACCGCCGCAGGCGATGCCTTTACTGCCGCGCTCACCTTGCATTATCTCAAGACAGGCGATATGACTGCCGCCGTACGTTTCGCCAACGCCGTGGGCGCGTTGACCGTCAGCCGCGCGGGCGCATCTTCCTCTCTGCCGACGAAGGAAGAAGTCGAAAACTTCTTGAAATAAGGAATACCCCCGATCGTGAAAGCCACGGTCGGGGGTGCGTTTGTATTCAAATGATATCGCAAAGGCCTGTGAAATCCTTCACCGTCGCGTCGGCCTCGGATTGCATCTCGCTCCACGTGTTGTCCGCGTGGGCGTCGTACACGCCAACGGTGGCAATGCCAAGCGACTTGGCGGTGCGGATGGCGGTGAGGTTATCGTCAAAGAAGACGGCCTCCTCTGCCTTGACACCGAAATGCTCCAGCGCCATGCGGTAGATGGCGGGATCGGTCTTGGGAAGCCCCACGTGGTCGCAGTTGATGATGAAATGGAACCAACCCGTCATGCCGTTGCGGGCAAGGCAAGGTAAGATCCGCCCGATGGTCGCGGCGGTGACAAGACCGACCTTGACGCCATGTTCGCGCAGCGTCCGCACGAAGTCCACAGCCCCCGGCTTTGTCTCGATGTGCTGCTCGTACTGCTCCTGCGAGAGCTGCTCGATCTGATCGAGAATGGTCTGAACCGTTCCCTTACAGCCGTAGTCCAAAAAGAACTGCGCCGTTTCCTCCTCGGTCAGAGGGATCATGGGAAACATAAATTCCTCGGTGAAGTTGTCGGGAATGGGCAGGCCATGCGAGCGCAAAATGGCCTTATCGACCTCGCCCCACATACCCATCGAGTCAACCAGCGTCCCGTCAAAATCAAATAATACGACTTTTTTATCCTTCAAAATGCGCGAAATGGCGTCCATTGTGATCTCCTTTTTTTGTGATGGAAGAAAAGTATATCACAAAATGGCGAAATTTGCAAGCGTCTGAGTAAAAAAAGGAGCAACATTAAAAATGTCGCTCCGAAAGTTATTTCTCATTCAATATAGGCATACTTTCCAATGTAAAAAGCACCAATGGAGCCATGAATATACGGATCCATCTCATTGCAAAGATTGAAAAGCTTCGTATAGTCGATCACGATCTCATAATGTCCGGGGGCAGTTGGAAATACCGTTGTTTTCTCACCGTTTACGATAAACACCAACCCATCCGTAACGCGCGTTCCCCGCTCGTTGTAATCGGGATCGTTTGAGGCATAGTAGTGAATTAAGTAGTACGCCGGCTTTCCGTTTCCATCCAGCCATTCGTCCTTAATATCATTACCGCTCAAAAACCAATAGACCTCGCGTTCATCCGTTTTATCAAATATCAGCGTAATTTTACCGTCTTCATAAGCTTTATATAAAATGGTTCCGTAGCTGTTCACGCAGGTCTCACCGACGCAGTAAACATACGCATTGGGATGAAGATCCGGCGGCTCCACGCCCGGCTCGTCTCCGCGCCACAGCCATCCGACGCTGACGGCGACGATGAGGGCCAAACACGCGCACGCAACGGCGCTCCAGCGGATGATGCGGGGGCGGCGGGGGCGACGGTCAGCGTCATTGATAAGGTCATCCCCGATCATGCCGATGGCGTCCTGCAACAATTCTTGCTGTTCCATGCGTTTCATACGAAAATGCCCTCCTTTGCAAGATAATCGCGCAAGCTCTCGCGAGTGCGGTGCAGCATCATTTTGACCTTGCTCTGTCCAAATCCATAGCGGCGGGCGATGGCCTTAACCGAATCAAAATACCAGTAGCGGCGCAAAAAGACGCGGCGGGTGTCGTCGTCCAGCGTGCGCAAAAAGGCGTCGATGGCCTGCGCCAGCTCTTGCTCGCGCAGTTGTTCGTCAATTGGGGCATTGTCGGGGATACATTCGTGCAGTTCCTCCAGCGCCAAGGGTACCTCTCCCCCGCCTCGCTTGTCGGCCGTCTGCCGTTTGAGGCGGTCGAGCGAGATACGCCTTGTGATCTTACCGAGAAAGGTTTTGAGCAAACTCGGTCTGTGGGGTGGCATCGCGTTCCACGCGTCAAGATAGGTATCGTTTTCGCATTCCTCGGCATCGGGCGCTGAGTGCAGGATGCCGTAGGCAATAGCGTAGCAGTAGCGGCCGTATTTGTCGCGCGTGGCGGCGATGGCCTGCTCGTCTCTTTGCCAGTACAGCTCTACGATCGTGTTGTCGTCCATTGTGTTCTCCTTTCTTTGTCGAGTATTACGAAGGCTTGCTACCCCTCTACTCGACAAAAACGGCGCGTGGTCACGTCTTTTTTCATTATATCATATTTTTTATCTCTTGTGGGAAAGTTTGCGCAACATCCGTTGCAATTTTCAAATAATTGTGCTATACTAAATTGAAATTACCGTACGGCGATTCGTGAATCGCTCCTACAAGACTTTTATATACCGTAGGGGCGACCTGCGGTCGCCTGCGGGCGCACAAAGTGCGCCCCTACGGAAACGCAAACAAATGGGAGGTGAGCGTATGGCGCAACAAAATACCGGTGGACGCGGCAAGCTCTTGGCCATCAACACCACCGCGCTGACCGTCGGGCGGCTTGGGTCCAAGCTATTGGTCTTTTTACTCGTCCGCTTTTACACCTTTGTTCTCACCAAAGAGGAGTTCGGCACGGCCGATCTGATCACAAGCCTATGCAATTTTCTCATTCCCATCGCCTGCGCAGGTCTTTCCAGCGGTTTTTTCCGTTTTGCCGCTGAAGCGCGAAGCAAGCAAGAGCAATGCGACGTATTCAGCTCCGGAATGTCCATTCTCGCCCTTGCATCCATGGGCTTTGCCCTGCTCTCGCCCATTTTATTTTTCATTCCTTATTTTTCGGAGTATGTTTGGCTGATCCTACTGTACGTTCTGTGCGCTAACTTCCACTATCTTTGCTCTGATTTTATTCGAGCGCAGGGCAATTACCGCCTCTTTGCTCTGCAGGGCCTGCTTAACACGGCGCTGAATATCGGCTTTAACCTATTGTTCCTACTGCCGCTTTCCATGGGATTGATCGGCTACGTTTTAAGCATTATTGCCGCAGATTTGACCACCTCGTTGCTCTTATTCTTCTACTGTAAGCTATGGCACTACCTGCGCCCCGGCGCGGCAAGCCGCGCAACCGTTCGTGCCATGCTGCGCTATTCCGTTCCCCTCATTCCTGCCGCACTTTGCTGGTGGATCACCAGCGTGTCCGACCGCTTTATGGTTACCTATTTCTGCGGTGAGGCGCAAAATGGTCTGTACGCGGCTGCCTACAAGATCCCCAACATTTTGACGACAGCCTGCGGTATCTTCATCGACGCATGGCAGTTTTCAGCCGTTCTGGCCAATCGCAAGGCAACCGATACCGAAACCACGCAAGAGGCGGATGAGCGCCGACGCTCTCTGACCGTATTTTTCACCAAGATTTTTCGCAACTACGGTGCCTTTTTGTGGTTGGCAGCAGGCGGGCTGATCCTACTGACCAAGCCTATGGCTGCTCTTCTGTTCGATGCCTCCTTTGCCGATGCATGGCAATACATTCCCGTTTTGCTGTTGGCAACGGCTTTATCTGCACTGTCAAATTTTGTCGGCTCAGTCTATATGGTCGAATGTCGTGGCGTAGCAACCATGCTCACCTCTCTTATCGGCGCGCTGGTCAATATCGGGCTTAACCTTTGGCTGATCCCCTTGATGGGGCCCATGGGCGCGGCCATTGCAACGCTAATCTCGTATCTTTTGGTCTTTTTGATTCGTCTGATCCATACCCGTCGCTTCATTCCTTTCCGCGTCCCGCTTGTTTGGCTGTTGCTCAATTCGATGATACTTGGAGCACTTTGTACTGTTATGACACTTGCCGTACACGGTTGGATCTGGTATTCGCTTGGCGCTTGCTTGCTACTCGCCATCATCGATGCTCCTTATCTGCTTCGAAGTATCATTCAATTATTGCGTCAAAGACGTCAAAAAACTTAAAAAAATTACCCAAAAATTTCAAAAAAGGTATTGCAATTTCAAAAGAACTATGATATAATAATTGCACTTTGTGCGTAAGTGCATGTGCCGGCACAAGGAAAGGATGGT
>JAFVZV010000141.1 GCA_017507985.1 Clostridia bacterium | reverse complement strand
GTCTGCGCCGCCGTGGCTACACGCCCACTGCCCTCTTCAATTTCGTTCGTGAGGCAGGCGTGACCAACACCGACCACACCGTTGACGTCCGTCAGCTGGAGGCTTGCGTGCGCGACGACCTCAACGAAAACGCGCCCCGCCGCGTGGGTATCGCCAATCCCATCAAGGTCGTCATCGACAACTATCCCGAGGATAAGGAAGAGATGATCAGCCTGCCCAACCACCCCCAGAAGGAGGAGCTTGGCAGACGCGACGTGCCCATGACCCGCGAGATCTATATCGATGCGGACGACTTTGCAGAGGTTCCGCCTCCCAAGTTCTTCCGCCTCAAGCCCGACGGCGAGGTGCGTCTGATGGGCGGCTATATCATCAAGTACGCCGGTATTGAAAAGAACGAGGACGGCTCCATCAAGTGCATCCACGCCACGGCCGACCTGGAAACGGGCAACGGCATGCCCGTCGACGGCCGCAAGATCAAGGGCACCATCCACTGGCTGTCCGCCAAGTACGCGCGTCCCGCGACCTTTATGCTGTACGAGCGCCTGTTCAACATCGAGAACACGGCCGACGTTCCCGAAGGCAAGACCTATCTGGACTTCCTCAACCCCGACTCTCTGGCTAAGCTGGAGAACGCCGTGGTCGAGCCTAGCCTTGATGACGCCGAGGGCGGCGACAAGTTCCAGTTCGTCCGCGTCGGTTACTTCTGCAAGGATACCAAGAACGAAAACACCTTCAACCGCATCGTCGGCCTGAAGGATAGCTTCCCTAAGAAATAATGTCAATAAAAAATCACGCACCTCGGTGCGTGATTTTTTTATTATCTTTAATCATTTTATTTCCTCTGTCAGTTGAAGTGCTCCACGTACTAAAAATTCGATGTTTTTCTCGTCGTAAGCGGTATCGTGCTTGGTGTGAATGCGGTTCATATACAAAAGATTGCCGTGCTTGGTCTTTTTCAATGCTGCTACACCAACACCGCAAGCGAAATTTGCCTGATCGGAGGGGTAAAAAACGCCCTTGGTGGCAATCTCGACGGTATATGTTTCATCATTTGGAAAGGCTCGTTCAATGGCCGCCGCGTGCGGTATCGCGCCCTTTTTCAGCACAAACAAGATATGATTGCCATCCGACACACAGTCGAAATTGATCAACAGCTTGTCTTTCATGGTCTGCTTGTGCTTAGCGGCAAAGCTCTTAGAGCCGAACAGCCCCATTTCCTCCAAGTCGAAAAAGACAAACGCAACTTGATCTCTCTTTTCCTCGGGAAGAGCACACATAACGTCAAGCAGCGTCGTCACACCCGAGGTGTTATCGTTGGCGGTATGCTTGTTGGCAGGACCTGCAGCGAGCAGCCAAAGCATCACGATCACCGCGGCGAAAAAGACAATCTCATCGATCAGAAGTGCAATATTCTCCGGCACCCCCGCAAAGGCACAAATGATGTACGAGAGATACACTGCGGCAAACACAGGCACGTAAACCAGCGCCACGATCACAAGCTGATACAGCAAATAGATCAGAAAGTTTTTCGGCGTGATAAAATTGGGAAAGGGCATACGGGCGCAGGTGTCATAATGTGCCGTATACACGATCTTGGCCTTGTCGGGCGATCCGACAACGATATTGCGTGCTCCCATTGAGCCCTTTTCCACGCGGCAGTCATAGCCCTCGCGCTTGGCAAGCGACTCAACGTATGTGATAAAGGCGTTTTTTTGCTTTTTGGTCTTACGGACTTCATACAATTCAAATACTTGTTTGGTCGTTTGCGTCATAAAGGCCTCCTACTGTTAATATATCTGTCGGCAAAGCGCGTCCTGCCTCTCGAGGCGGCGCTTGTTGATAAATGCAAGCATCAGATGGATCGCTCCCGTCACCACCCAGGAGGCGGGATACGAAAAATACAAACACATCATGGTCGGGAACAACGGGAAGACGGTATAGATCCACAAAATGCGGATGCCGCAGACGCCCATCATTGAAATGATCATAGGTGTCAGTGTTTTACCCATGCCGCGCAATGCTCCACAACCAACCTCCATCAGTCCGCAGGTAAAATAGCAAGCACCCATCACGCGCAAGCGCTGCGTGCCCCAAGCGATCGCGGCTTCGTCCCCCGGGACGTAGATGTTCAGCAAAAAATGGCTGAACAGCACGACCAAAGCCGACACGGTAAGCCCGATGGCCGTGACCAGTCCCATGCACAAAAAGATCACACGATTAATACGCTCGAATTTGCGGGCACCGACGTGCTGTCCGACAAAGGTGATTGCCGCTTGATAGACCGAGTTTTGGGCGGTGTAAATGAAACCGTCGATGCTGGCAGCCGCCGCATTTCCGTTGATCACATTCTCGCCAAAGGTATTGACCGTCGATTGGATAAGCACGTTGGAAAAGCTGAACACGATGCTCTGGATGCCCGCAGGCAGTCCAACGCGCAAAATGCGAAACAGCTTTTGCTTGTGCAGCCGAACACGGCTCCAATGAATACGAGTGCAGTCCTTGAGCATGAAGGTCATATAGACCAAAATCAAGATCATAGCAACGTACTGCGACACCGCCGTCGCAATGCCGACGCCGACCGCGCCAAGGCCAAATTGGATGACCAGCCAAAGATTGAGACCGACATTGACAAGTCCCGAAAGGCCAAGAAAGATCAACGGGCGAACAGTATCCCCTTTCGCACGCAATACAGCGGCGCAGTAGTTATACATCATGGAGGCAGGTATGCCCAGCATATAGGCTTTGGCATACGGGACCGCCTCGGCAATCGTCGCGTCGGGGGTATCCATCAGACGCAATGCCGTTTCTGCGAAGAAAAAGCCAAAGGCCGATACGACAATGCCCAGACCCAAGGACAGCGCCACCGAGGTATGAACGACCTCGGACACATCTTTTTCCTGTTTGGCACCGATGTACTGTGCAACCGTTACACTGACACCGACCGACAAGCCGATAAACATATTGACCAACAGACCGATCAACGAACCACACGCACCCACGGCACCAACTGCAGTGGGCGAGGCATACTGACCGACAACGATCATATCCGTTGCATTATAGAACAACTGCAGCATGCCCGTCAGCATCAATGGCAGACAATAGTTGACCAGTTGGGGAAGGATCGGACCTTGCGTCAGATCCTTTTGCACCTTACGACGCGGCATGGGCGCTCCACCGATCGGTGCGGGTTTTCTTTTTATTTGAAACATCGAAATATTCGCTCCTTGACGCGACCGTTGTCGCTTTATATCACATTATACTCTAATCATTTGTTTTGTCAAGTGGAATGGGGGAAATGATTTGACAAATAAATATTGGTATGATATAATTACGATATCTGAATTTTGCAGGAGGATCGTCATGGTTGTTTTATTTCTCGCCGATGGATTTGAGGAGATTGAAGCGTTGCTTCCGCTGGATCTGCTGCGCCGAGCAGGCGTACAAACGGTAACGGTAGGACTGAGCGGTCGCGAAATCCGCGGTGCGCACGGCATTACCGTATTGGCGGACAGCGAAGCCGTACCCGTTGGAGACATTGACATGGTGATCTTGCCCGGCGGTATGCCCGGTGCTGCCAATCTGGACGCATCTGCCATGGTGGCCGACACGCTTGCCCGCACAAGCGCGCGCGGTGGATATCTTGCCGCTATTTGCGCCGCCCCCATGGTGCTCGGCCACAAAGGATATCTTCAAGGCAAACGCGCCGTTTGCTTCCCCGGCTTTGAGGACGAGCTGATCGGCGCCGACGTACAGACCGATATCGGCGTAGTTCGCGATGGCAATATCATTACCGCCAAGGGTATGGGCGTGGCACTGGACTTTGGTCTTGCTCTCGTTGCCGCTCTCAAGGATGAGGCAACCGCCACTGCTTTGCGCGCTGCTGTGATGGCTCCGAGCGTGTAATACGAATGCCTTGGCAGTTTAAGGCGCTTTCTAAAAAAAGTACCTTAAAAGTCCACAAAACCTTCAAGGGAAACGCATGGGGAAAGCACTGCTTTATTCGCATTTTATCATTGCTTTTGTAACACCATTGTGGTGCCCCTGCCCCACGGGGTAACAAAAAAGTCCATTTAGATATAGGAGTTATAGGAAAGGAGGGAGATGTCATGAATCGGCCCAGCGGCCTGCCACGGCGCCAATTTTGGCGCGACGTACAGTTTTGGATCGACAACGCACACGCGCTTTTGGTTTTGGCGACCTATCTTCTCCTGCTGCTCTCGCGGCTGATCGACACAGCCTTGTTGGGACGTGACAGCGAATATCTGAGCATTGTGCTTCTTCAGGTCATGATCTTTCTTATTCCCGGCGTCATTTTCTGCAAGCTGCGCGGTGTGGCATTCACCGAACGACTGCGTCTTCGCCTGCCCCGCCCCTCGCATATTTTATTGCTCGTCGCGGCACTTATCGCCTTGATCTCGGGAACCTTACTGATCAGCATCTACACCGGCGGCATCAAAACGCTGGATCAAGGCTTTACGCTGTACGATACTTTTGCCGCAGGCGGCGGCACCGATTTTTCGGAAATTTCTTATTTGATCCTTGCCTACGCTGCTCTGCCTGCCATTTGCGAGGAGTTTGTCTACCGCGGCATTTTGTGCGCAACGTTGGAGGAACGAGGACTGCTTCCTGCCATTGCTTACAGCGCCATCGCGTTTGGCATGCTCCATTTTGAGCTATCGCATCTTCCGGTATATATTTTCGCGGGGCTATTGCTTTGCGCGGTAATGTACGCAACGCGCTCACTCATTGCCACCGTTCTCATTCACTTCGCTTACAACGTTTTCGGTCTGTTCGGTCAGCCCACACTGACACAGTTTTATCTTTATACGGGCAGTACGGAGCTGTTCTCTTTTCTGTTGGTCATTATTTTTTTGATATCTGCCATCGTTTTCTGCGGCGAGGCAGGACGCACCTACCGCGCCTATGCCCGCTTGGCATTCAGCGCGCCGTATCGTGCGGATCTGCCGCGCAGCGAACTACCCTCGCGGCTGCTGCGTACGGTATTTGCCCCTGCGAGCATCGTTTGCATGGTGGTGTATTTGCTGGCATGCTTGTTTATTTGAATCGTAAAAGTTCGGATTCTTTGTGGGATCCGAACTTTTTTTGCAGTAGAAAGCGGAAGGATATCTGAATTCACCATTAACTTTTTTTACGAGCCAACGCTCGCAAAGTTGTATGTGCCTCCGCTGAACGCACCGGCAAGTCAAAAACTTCTCACCCGTTTCTAAAAATTAACAATTTACCCTTGTAAAAGTTCAAAAACTTTGCTATAATGTAAGATGTATTGTTATGTTCAGCCAAAAACGCAACACACCGGAGAGGAGGATGCCCATGAAAACATTGCTGATCAACGCTAAGCTGCTCACCTTTGAGCCTGCCCCTGCCTTTGTCGCAGGCGAATTGTTGTTCGAGGACGGCATCATTCTTGCCATCGGCGAACCAAACGAATTGCCCCGCGATGGCGTCACCGTCATCGACGCTTGCGGCGCATTGGTATCCCCCGGTCTCGTTGACGTCCATACCCACGGTCGAGCCGGAGGAGATTTCACCTCCGCAGATACCGCGTTGTTGCAACAAATGTCACGCTCGTATCTCGAAGCCGGCGCGACCACGGTCATGCCGACGTTGGCCTCTGCTCCTTATGACGAATACGGGCACGCCGCCGATCGCATCGCATCGGTTGCAAAATCGCCGTCGGGCGCAAGATATATCGGCTTGCACCTGGAGGGTCGCTATCTGCATCCCGCCAAGCGCGGTGCGCACGCATCCGAGCTGCTCGCCCCGTTGGATGCCGCTGAACTGCAAGCCCTCAACGAACGAATGTGCCGCCCATATCAGCAGGCAGGACTCCCCTGCCCCATGCGTCTGAGCGCCGCACTGGAGCTGGATAAAGACGGACGCTTTTCCGCCATAGCCAATGGTCTGGGCATTGGTCTGTCCCTCGGTCACACCACGGCGACCTTTGACCAAGCAACCGCTGCCATCGAGCACGGCGCACGGCTGGCAGGCATCGACGCGCACGTCGGGTCACTTGCTCCCGGCCGTTATGCCGATCTGCTGTTGCTTGACGAATACGACGGTAATGTCGTCGTGCGCGCCGTGTACGTCGGTGGCATTCGCCGCGAGGTGACGCTATGACGGTCGATCAACAAAGCACGATAAAACCTACCTCCCGACAGTGCAAGCGACGCGCCAAAGCGATATTGGCCTTGCCGGGGATTCGTCTGAATCTCATTCTTTGCGCCTTGCTATATTTGACTTTTTTTGTCGGAAGTCTGTATATGGTGGAATGTGCCTTTAGTGCCGTTCCTTGGGCCGAGCTGTATCAAACCGACGTGCTGATGCACGTTGTTTGGCTCATCGTTTTGATGGCAGTGGAGGGATGCACGGTCGTGTTTTTCCTGCTTCCGATGGTATACGGCGCCACTATGATCTTTCAAGGGGCAGTCATGGGACGAAAAGAGCCGCTGTCCTTGCTGTTTGTCGCCTTTGGCAGTGCTCGCAATTACCGCCGTGCCTTTGGCGTGATGATCCGGCTGTTGATTCTCCCTGCCGCAACGCTTGGCGTGTGTGCCTTATTGGTGCTTGCAGTCAAGGAAACGGACCGTGCGTGGTTGATGCTGTTAATGCTGTTCATCGCCGCACTGTTGTTTTTAACAGTCAGTCTGATATGCTGTCGCGACGACGCCGTGCTCGCGCTGGCCTATCGTTGTCCTGATGCTCGTGTACGAGATCTGTTTGCGGCCTCGCACAGACAAACCAAATCAGCTTGCTTGCCGTTGTTCCGCTTCAAGCTGTCGTTTCTTTTGTGGGCGCTGTTGTCCGTCGCATCGCTCGGACTTGTGATGATACTGCACGCCCTGCCCTATTTCACCATCGCCCACACGCTGTTCACAGGCGTGTCGGACGAGCCCAGTTTACATGAATAATCACGCATTCATTATGCGTTTTCTTTCAGAAAGGATGGTCTATCACCATGAACAATCAAAAATACTATATGACGACCGCCATCGCCTATGCCTCTAAAAAGCCGCACTTCGGCAACACCTACGAGGCCATCATGACCGACGCCCTCGCCCGCTACAAAAAGGAGATGGGCTATGACGTCTTTATGTGCACGGGTACCGACGAGCACGGTCAGAAGATCGAAGATCTTGCCAAAGAGGCAGGCATCACCCCCAAGGCATACGTCGATAACGTTGCAGGCGAGATCAAGACTCTTTGGGATAACATGAACGTCAAGTATGATCACTTCATCCGTACGACGGACGACTACCACGAGGCTGCTGTCAAAAAGATCTTCACTCGCTTTCTCAAGCAGGGCGATATTTACAAGGGAAAATACGAGGGCTGGTACTGCGTGCCCTGTGAGTCCTTCTTCACCGACACGCAAGCCGAGGGTGGCAAGTGTCCTGACTGCGGCAGACCCGTACAGAAGGCCAGCGAGGAAGCCTATTTCTTCAACATGAAAAAGTATGCCGATCGCCTCATGGCTCATATCGATGCACATCCAGAATTCATCGAGCCCGAGAGCCGCAAAAAGGAGATCGTCAACAATTTTCTCAAGGCAGGACTTCAAGATCTGTGCGTCTCGCGCACCTCGTTCACCTGGGGTATTCCCGTTGAAAGCGACCCTAAGCACGTCACCTACGTTTGGTTGGACGCGCTGACCAACTATATCACAGCCATCGGCTTTGATCCCGACAAGACGTACGAGGAGCAGAGTGAGAAGTTCAAGTCGCTCTGGCCCGCCGACGTGCACATCATCGGCAAGGATATCATCCGTTTCCATACCATCTACTGGCCCATCTTCCTGATGGCGCTGGACATTCCGTTGCCCAAAAAGGTATTTGCTCACCCGTGGTTCAACTTCGGCATGGACAAGATGTCCAAGTCCCGTGGCAACGTCATCTACGCCGACGAGCTGGCAGAGCGTTTCACGGTAGACGGCGTGCGTTACTATGCGCTGTCCGAAATGCCCTACGCCAACGACGGCTCCATCACCTACGAAAACGTCATCAAGAGATTCAACACCGATCTGGTCAACAACCTCGGCAACCTGGTCAAGCGCACACTGGATATGCAGAAAAAGTATTTCGGCTGTGTCATTCAAGCACCCGTAGCCAAAGAGGCGCTGGACGATGAGATCGTCGCCGCTTGCGTGACTGCCTACAACAAGGTGGTCGAGTGCATGGACGGCTATCGCATCGCCGACGCACTCGAGGCCATCTTCACCATGCTGTCCCGCGCCAATAAATATATCGACGAAACTACCCCCTGGACGTTGGCTAAGGACGAAAGTCAGAAGGATCGTCTTGGCACGGTGCTTTACACCTTGCTTGAGGCCATCCGTTGGGGTGCCGTTCTGCTCGCTCCCTTCATTCCCGCAACGAGCGAGGAGATTTTGAACGAGTTGAACACGACCGCTCGCGGTTACGCCTCCATCGGCACGGCCGAGCAGTTTGGTGCTTTGACCATGAGCTATGACGAGCTCATGGGCTATCCCAATCCTGAAAAGAATGATATTGGCACGGTTCCCGGAACACACGTTTGCGATTCCAAGGTACTGTTCGCCCGCATTGACGAAGCCAAAATGCTGGCTGAGCTGGAGGCTGAGCGTCAGGCTAAGATGGCAGCTGCTGCCAAGGCTGAAGCTCCCGTCGAAAAGCCCGAGGGCTGCGCACTGATCGGCATTGAGGCCTTTATGAATGTCGAGCTGCGCACCGCCAAGATCATCGCTTGCGAGGGCGTTCCGAAGGCCAAGAAGCTGCTGAAATTGCAGGTGGACCTCGGTTACGAGCAACGTCAGGTGGTATCGGGCATTGCCAAGTATTACACCCCCGATCAGCTCATTGGCAAGAAGATCATTTTGGTTGCCAACCTCAAGCCCGCAACGCTGTGCGGCGTGGAATCCAACGGCATGATTCTTGCCAGCGGCGAGGAGACCGTCCGCGTCGTCTTCCTGGATCCCGAAACGCCTTTGGGCGAGAGAGTTAGATAATAGATGCAGGGCTCTGCCCTGCACCCGCCAAAGGAACTTTTTGATAAAAGTTTCTTTGGAATCTTCAAAAACTTGAAGGAAAAATGATAGGCAAGATTTGCCGCTCTCTCATCTTATAAGCAATACACAAAATTGGAGTTACTATGAAAATCACCGTTATCGGTTGCGGGCGTTGGGGCTCGCTTATTACCTGGTATCTCGACCGCATGGGACATGACGTGACGCTATACGGCATGGCTTCAGCACCCGAGATGCAGCGGTTTCTGGCTACGAGACAAAACGATCTACTCTCGCTCCCTGAGTCAGTCCATCTGACAACGGATATCACTGACGTTCCCTCGGGCGAGGTCATCATCATATCCATTCCCTCGCAAGCATTGTCGGGACTCATGCAGGAGCTTGCGCCGTTGGCTCTGCGCGACAAAACGATCGTGCTTTGTATGAAGGGTATTGACATTGCCACAGGCAAGCGTCTGTCTGAAATCGCCGCCGAATCGTTGGACAAAAGCTGTCCTGTTGCCGTTTGGCTGGGACCGGGGCACGTGCAGGAATTTTACAAGGGCAATCCCTCTTGTATGGTCATTGACTCGGACAACGAGCAAATCAAGCATACACTGGTCAACACCTTTTCCAGCGATCTGATCCGTTTTTATTACGGACAAGACATGATCGGCAACGAGATCGGCGCGGCCGCAAAAAATGTCATCGGCATTGCCGCTGGTATGTTGGACGGATTTGAGTTGGGTACGCTGAAAGGTGCGCTCATGGCACGCGGCACACACGAAGTTGCCGGTCTGATCGAAGCTATGGGAGGCAATCCCATGTCTGCCTACGGGCTTTGCCATTTGGGTGACTATGAAGCAACCGTTTTCTCACCTCACTCACATAACCGCGCCTTTGGCGAGTGCTTTGCCAAAGGAGAGCCCTTCCCCTCACTGGCGGAAGGATATTATACCGCGCAGGCGATGGTTGATCTCGGAAAGAAATACAATGTGGAGCTTCCCATTTGCACCGCCGTTTACCGCATTCTCTACGAAGGAGCGGATTGTAAGCAGGTGCTGACGGAGCTGATGACCAGAACGCTCAGAAGTGAATTTTAATGAATGTGGGGGAACGTCGAAAAAGAGGTTTCCCCATCGTCACCATGTAGCGCATCCATTTTATACCACTTCTCCTACAGGCGCACACAGCTCCGCGCGTGCGAAGTGTCGGCTTTCGCGGCACTTCTTGCTACGCGGCAAGAAGTGCCCAAGAAACGCGCCAAGGCTTTTCCCCTTGGATTCCCCTGCGGTTGCCGCTCTACAACGCTAATCAAGAGATAGACATATATACCTATTCTCCAATACTCCAAGCCAGCCAACATGAGCGGCAGATATGAAAAGCAAAAAGTTTTGCGGGTTTCTCAAGGGCATTGGGCCCTTGAGCTGATTTTCTTTCGCCATTTCTTTGTTCAGCGACAAAGAAATGGCATTAAAGCCGGCACACCGAGCGCGCGAAGCTGGGCGAGGCCTAGAAGTAGTTGTTAAAAAACCAAACCAAACAAAGGAATCACACCATGTATATCTTCGACTCCCACGCCCATTATTTTGACGACCGCTACAGCGACCCTGCTGAGGGTCCCTGCGCCGATGAAATTCTCAAAACCATCCTCGCCCCCTACGGCGGCATCGTATCCCATATCGTCAATATCGGCACCAATATCGAGACCTCCAAGCTGGCTCTTTCGCAGGCCGCCCGCTATAGCGGTATGTACGCCGCCGTTGGCATTCATCCCGAGGATTGTCAACAAATCGAGCATCCCGAGGAACAAATGAGCGCACTGCGTACCCTGCTCGGCTGTGACACCTCTGATCCCATCGCTCATCGCAAGCAAAATAAGATCGTTGCCATTGGCGAGATCGGTTTGGACTATTATGAACGGCCCTGGCTGCCTGTGGACAAAGAGCGGCAGACGTGGTATTTTGAGCAACAGATGCTGCTGGCAGAGGAGTTGAATATGCCGGTTGTTATTCATGACCGCGATGCCCACGGCGATTGCTTTGACATGGCTTTGCGTCATCCAAACGTAAAAGGTGTGTTTCACAGCTTCAGCGGCAGCGTCGAGATGGCGCGCGAGCTGTGGCGCAGAGGCTGGATGATCTCCTTTTCCGGCGTCGTTACCTTCAAAAATGCTCACCGCGTCCAAGAGGTTGCAGCAAGCGTACCGCTCGAGTATCTGATGGTCGAAACGGACGCTCCGTATTTGACGCCCCATCCCCACCGCGGCAAGCGCAACGATTCCTCGCTCATGCGTCATACCATCGATATGTTGGCACAGCTACATGGTATCGTGCCGGAAGAAATGGCCCGCATCACCGCCCAAAATGCCGCTCGATTGTTTGATATTTCGCTATAATCTTGCTCCGGTTTTGTTGATTATTAACAAAAAATAGCACAAAATTTCTATGCGCCCACAGCAGAAAGTTCGCTTTTCCCTCTTGAAAAGCGAACTTTTCTATTGTATAATGAAAAAGGATTTGTAGTTCTACGCATATTTTATAATGTATAAAATCATAATCCGACTTCAAATGAAAGGCAGTTTCCGCACGGCGGAAACGAAGGAACAACGCCATGGCGGCAATCGAAACCAAAAGAATCAGAAACGTTGCACTGTTAGGTCACGGTGGGTGCGGAAAGACCTCCCTTGCCGAGGCTATGCTGTATACCTCGGGTAGTACTGACAGACTGGGTAAAGTCGGCGACGGCAATACCGTTTGTGACTACGACGCAGAAGAAATTGCAAGAAAGTTCTCTCTCTCGGGCGCTATTGCACCCTTGATCTGGAAGGACGTTAAGATCAACGTACTCGACTGCCCCGGATATTTGGACTTTGCCGGTGAGTGCTCCCAAATTCTGCGTGTTGCAGACAGTGCTCTGATCGTTGTCGACGGTAAGAGCGGCATTCAGGTCGGCACCGAGCTGGCTTGGGACGCAGCAACCGAAGCCGGTCTGCCTAAGGCATTCTTTATTAATAAATTTGACGATAATGAGGCTCGCTTTGCTAAAGTTCTCGACGCTCTGCACGATCGTTGGGGCAAAAAGATCTGCCCTCTGACCATTCCCATGGTTAAGGACGGCTCTGTTGTCGGTGCGATCGACCTGGTCGGTATGGAAGCTCACGTTTTCGATAACGCAGGTCACCACTCCATCCATCCCATTCCCGACGAATCGCAGGAAGCGGCCGACAAGTATCGCGACATGCTGCTTGAGGCGGTTGCCAGCGCAGACGAGGATCTGATGGAAAAATATTTTGGCGGCGAAGACATTTCGATCATGGAATGTATCAACGGTATCCACGAGGGTATCATTCACGGTGACATCGTACCCGTCTTCTGCGGCGCGGCTACCAAGCTGTGGGGCGTATGGCCGCTGCTCGACAAGATCACCGAGTCCTTCCCCAGACACACGGCAAAGAAGAACGAAACGCTGTCTGACGGCGATGAGATGGAAATCAATCCGGACGGTGAGCCCGCAATCTTCGTATTCAAGACGGTTGCTGACCCGTTCGTAGGTAAGATGAACTTCTTTAAGGGTATGAACGGTACAGTCAAGCGCGATCTGACGCTGACCAACCGTACGACGGGCGACAATGAAAAGCTCGCTCACATTTACACCGTCCGCGGTAAAAAGCAGACTGAGGTCGAGGAGTTGGTTTGCGGCGATATCGGTATGACCGCTAAGCTGTCCAACACCAACACGGGCGATACGCTGACCTGGAACACCGATTTCACCTATTCCGGCATCGAGTTCCCGCAGCCCTTCCTGGCACAGGCTATGATTCCCTGCTCGGCTGCTGACGAAAGCAAGATCTCTCAGGCAATCAGCCGTATGACTGAGGAAGACCGCACCATCCGTTGCGAAAACGATGCTGAGACCAAGGAGCTGGTCGTTTACGGTATGGGTGATATGCACCTGGCCGTTTTGGCATCTCGCCTCAAGAGCCGCTTTGGCGTCAACGTCCGTTTTGACAAGCCTCGCATTCCTTACCGCGAAAAGATCACCAAGCCTTGCGACGTTGAAGGTCGTCACAAGAAGCAAAACGGTGGTTCCGGTCAGTTCGGTCACGTTAAGATCCGCTTTGCCCCTGCTGAGGATGAAGGCTTGACCTTTAGCGTATCCGTCGTTGGCGGTACCGTTCCGAAGAACTTCTATCCTGCTGTTGAAAAGGGCTTGCAGGATGCCATGGCTAAGGGCGTTGCCGGCTTCCCGATGACTTGCCTGGCAGCCGATCTGTACGACGGTTCTTACCACGCCGTTGACTCGGATGAGCTTTCCTTCAAGACCGCCGCTTCTCTTGCATACAAGAAGTGCCTCGAGATGGCCGCTCCCGTACTGCTTGAGCCGGTTGGTGAGGCTCTCATCACCGTTCCGGACGGCATGGTTGGTGACGTTATCGGTGACTTGAACAAGCGCCGCGGTAGCGTTATGGGCATGGAGCCCGACGCCAAGAAGAAGGGCTACACCGTTGTTACTGCTGTCGCTCCCAAGTCCGAGATGATGGATTACCCCATCGCACTGCGCGCTATGTCGCAGGGTCGTGGTGTTTATGCGTTCAAGGTGACCAACTACGACGTGGTTCCCAACATGATCGCTTCCAAGATCGTTGAGGAGTACAAGAAATCTCAGGGTTAATGAAAAGACTCAAGGAGGAACTTCTGCGGAAGTTCCTCCTTTTTATATTTTTTATTGACTTTGAGCAACGATTCCTACAGGCGCT
>JAFVZV010000140.1 GCA_017507985.1 Clostridia bacterium | reverse complement strand
GGCGCGAAGCTATATTTCGCAAGCGAAATAGCAAGTTTTGTTCGCCCGCTAAACACGGGTGTCATGCAAGCATGAACACAAAACTAGCTGTACGCGCGTCCGTAGGAGAATATGCAAGAAATTCAGCTATACTTTCTGCTCCTCACGAAAGAATCGCGCCCTTGTCGGCAGAGGAGACCAGCTTTGCATAGCGGGCAAGATAGCCGGTTTTGACACGGGGCTCGGGGCAGACCCAAGCGGCGCGACGAGCAGCGAGCTCGTCATCCGAGACCTTGAGCGTCACCGAACAGTTCGGAATATCGATAGCGATGATATCGCCGTCCTTGACCAGTGCGATATTACCGCCGGCAGCGGCTTCGGGGCTGACGTGACCAATGGCCGCACCGCGGGTTGCTCCCGAGAAGCGTCCGTCGGTGATCAGCGCCACACTCTCGCCCAGACCCATGCCGCAGATGGCCGAGGTGGGATTGAGCATCTCGCGCATACCGGGGCCGCCCTTGGGGCCTTCGTAACGAATAACAACGACGTCGCCCGATACGATCTTGCCACGATAAATGGCCTCGATCGCCTCTTCCTCCGAGTCAAACACACGAGCGGGACCCTCGTGCTTCATCATCTCGGGAGCAACAGCCGACTGCTTGACAACGCAACCGTCCACAGCCAAATTGCCCTTGAGCACAGCGATACCGCCGCTTTGGGAATAGGGATTGTCGATGGGACGGATGATCGACGGGTCGCGATTGATTACGCCCGCAAGATTTTCACCCATGGTCTTGCCCGTGACGGTCATGACCGACAAATCGAGCAGATTCTTTTTGGTCAGCTCCTTCATAACAGCGTACACGCCGCCCGCACGGTCGAGGTCCTCCATAAAGGTATCGCCCGCGGGAGCGAGGTGGCACAGATTGGGCGTGCGCGCACTGATCTCGTTGGAATAATCCAGATCGATCTCGTAGCCCGCCTCATGCGCGATGGCAGGCAGGTGCAGCATGGTGTTGGTCGAGCAGCCCAGCGCCATATCGACCGTCTCAGCGTTTTCAAAGGCGGCGTGAGTCATGATGTCACGGGGGCAAATGTTCTTTTCAATCAGCTCCATGATCTTCATGCCGGCGTGCTTTGCCAAGCGAATACGCGCGGACAGAGGTGCCGGAACGGTGCCGTTGCCGGGCAGTGCCATACCGATGGCCTCGGTCAGGCAGTTCATGGAGTTTGCGGTGTACATACCCGAGCAGGAGCCGCAGGAGGGGCAGGCGTTGTTTTCGTACTCCTCCACGCCACATTCGTCCAGCTTGCCGGCGTGGTAAGCGCCGACCGCCTCAAACATATGCGACAGGCAAGTGCGACGGCCGTCGTTCAGGTGTCCTGCCAGCATAGGGCCGCCCGAGCAGAAGATGGTGGGGATATTCAGACGTGCAGCGGCCATGAGAAGACCGGGCACGTTTTTGTCACAGTTGGGGATCATGACCAGACCGTCAAAGCGGTGCGCCATGACCATAGCCTCGGTCGAGTCCGCGATGAGATCGCGGGTGACGAGCGAATATTTCATGCCGATATGTCCCATGGCGATGCCGTCGCAGACAGCGATGGCAGGGAACATGACGGGAGTACCGCCGGCGGCGCGGACGCCTGCCTTGACGGCTTCGGTGATCTTGTCCAGGTGCATATGCCCCGGAACGATCTCGTTATACGAGCTGACGATGCCGACCAGAGGTCTATCCAGCTCTTCTTTGGTATAGCCCAGAGCGTAGAGCAATGAGCGGTTGGGGGCGCGTTCGACGCCGAGTTTGATTTGATCGGAATTCATAATATCGGTTCCTTTCGAGTGGATAAGCTAAAAGTTTAGCAACTACGCAGCCGGACGTGCGGCTGTGGGGGTATATACGAAATTTTTAACAACTTTTTCTTTTAACGATCATACTGCGAGCCTTCGGCTCGCGCTGATCTGTGCCGGTTTTGGGTGTTCATTCTTTGTCGTCCGACAAAGAACGAACCAAGAAAACGGACTTAAGGGCCTAATGCCCTTAAGAAACCCGCAAGACTTCTTGCTTAGGCAAATCTGCCGCTCGTGGTGACTATACGGCGAGAGATAGGACAAACGTATTTATGTCTTTCTCGTCTTGCTCTTTGCAGAGCGGCATGGGAAAGGGAGATCCAAGGGGGAACGCCTTGGCGCCTTTCTTGGTTACTTCTTGGGGCGTGCCAAGAAGTAACATCAAAATGCTTTCACCGAGCGCGCGAAGCTGGGCGAGGCTCAAGGAGTAGTTGTGGGAAATTTAGTTTTACTGCTTCGCTCCCCACCTTGTTACCACGCGCGGCAGGCGTGGAAGCAAAAAGTTGTAACAATTTTAATATAGTGGAGCGAATGGGGGAGGGGGACGGAGTCAATTTGCAAAGCAAATTGATGCCGAGCGGAGCGAGGAGAGGGCCCCGGAGCTCGCGGCAGCCGATTTCGCCGCAGGCGAAATCACTCTGGAACAACGTGCTCCCTTCCCCACACCGAGTTAGGAGAAGTTGTCGGGACGAGCCTTTCCTT
>JAFVZV010000139.1 GCA_017507985.1 Clostridia bacterium | reverse complement strand
TCACTTTGGTCCCCGTGGTTTTCTACACCTACAACGGCGTGGTCGGCAAATCGCCCGATTGGCTCAACATCGCCATCTTCTTTATCTGCGCCGCGATTGCGTACCTCTATGAAACGCGACTCTTTAACGCAAAAAAGCTATACTGCAAGTCGCCCAAATTGGCAATTGCGGCTCTTGTAATCATCGCCATTCTCTTTGTTATCTTCACCTTCCTGACACCCGAGATCGGCATTTTCCTGGATCCTCTGACGGGGACTTACGGAATATGATATAAAGTAAAAAATAGCCGCTGAAGAATCAGACGATTCCTCAGCGGTTGTTTTTATGGGTAAAAATGTTCCTTCATAAATTGTGTTCTGGCGTCAAGTGCCGCCTTGGTCACCGAGGCCTTTTGCACGATATCAAATCCGTGCATCGTGCCTTTCGTTTCATTCAACACGACGTCAACACCTGCCGCATAAAGATGCTTGGCATAAAGGACACCATCGTCGTGTAAGCAATCAAATTCTGCTGTTTCGATATAGGCCGGCGGAAGTCCCTCAAAGCTCTCAGCCTCCACGGGCGAATAATAGACATAGTCCAGTCGGCTGCGATCTACTTTCGTCATCGGTAAAATACGGTCTGACAGTGTAGAATTCCACATGGGCGTATCGGTGAATTTTTTGCACGACTCACTGTTATTGCGAGCATCAAGAAATGGATACGGAAGCATTTGGAAGGCAAAGGATATTGGATGCTTGCGATCTTTTGCCATCATGCACACACCGACCGCAAGTGTCGAGCCTGCACTATCTCCTCCGATGCCAATGCGCAAAAGATCGATGCCAAGCGCTTGAGCGTTGTCGTACGTCCAGCACATCGCGGCGTAGCAATCTTCAAAAAACACAGGGTGGGGATGCTTAGGAGCTAAACGGTAATTGACAAACACAACCTTACATCCGACCCGCTTCGCATAATGCATAGCATTTTTATAATGATACCCTGCTGCAGCCAGTACAAATCCGCCGCCGTGAATATAGATCAGGCACGGCGCCTTCTCACCAATGCGTTTAGGTGCCATCAAAAAGCATTCAATCTTATCACCATCGTAGCTTTCGATCTCGTGGCGGCTCACATCAAGCTCACTGTCCTTGTAGATGTAGTTGGGCGTTTTCATGTGTGGCACAGCCATCGCAAGAAATCTCTCACTAATAGGTGGTGTAAAGTGAGAGAACGGAAAAAATTGTTTACTGATGTTATATTTCATATGATTTCCTTGCTTTTTGAAAAGAATGATCTGTTGATTGCCTTACGAATTGAAGACATACTTGTCCATACGATCAAAGGCCTCTTTGACTCGCGAAAGCGGCAAAGCAACGTTCAAACGAATGTGCGTCGTTCCACCATGCTGTCTGCCATCCTGCCAAGCCACGCCGACATCCCAACCGGCGCGAAGCAGCTCGTCCAGTGTTTTTTCGTGAGCTTTTAACCACGCACCGCAATCCATAAAGATCATATACGTTCCCTGCGGATGAGCGGCACTCACGCCTTCAAAATGTGCATTGATATAGTCGCAGGCATACTGCACATTGCCACTGAGCGTCGCGCACAGCTCGTCTACCCATTCGCCTCCCTCAGACTTGTAGGCACCGATCAGCGCGTACATCGAAAGTACGTTCATCGAATTGTAGTGACAAAGCGAGGATTCCTTTTCCACACGGTCACGCAAGCGCGGATTGTAAATGATATGATACGAGCCAATCAAGCCTGCCAGGTTGAACGTCTTGGACGGAGCATACAGTGCCACCGTACGTGCACGGGCATCCTCGCTGATCGATTGCGTCGGGATATGCTTGTGACCGTCAAGAATGATGTCCGACCAGATTTCATCTGACACAACGTATACGTCGTGCTTGCGGAAGATCTCCATCGCCCGCTCGATCTCCCAACGCTCCCACACCCGCCCCGTAGGATTGTGAGGTGAGCAAAAAATGGCGGCGTGGATATGATTTTCGACGATCTTTCGCTCCATACCCTCAAAATCCATGCGCCATATGCCCGCTTCATCTCGTGTCAGAGCACTGTGAACGGCGTTGTAGCCACCGTTTTTCAACGAGCCGGTAAAGCCCATATAAGTGGGACTATGCACGAGGACGTTGTCACCGCGCGAGCAAAACGTACCAATGGCCGACAGCAGTCCTCCAAGCACGCCGTTTTCATAACCGATGTGCTCGGGCAAAAGATCCGTCACGCCGTTGCGCTCGGCTTGCCAACGGATAATAGCGTCAAAGTATTCGTCGCGCGGTGAGAAATAGCCAAATGCGGGGTGATCAATGCGCTCACGCATGGCCTGACAGACGGTGGGTGCCGTCGGAAAATTCATATCTGCCACCCACATGGGGATGACGTCAAAGCCGTCCTTGGGCTTTCCAGGCGTCCAATCGCTACCCAGCGCATCCACGGCCAGCGCGTCACGACCATGACGGTCGATGATGGATTCAAAATCGTACTTCATGCTATGCTCCTTGTTTCAGCCTTTGATCTTCTTGCCGTCCGCAAACGCCCGGCCAACCTTTTCGCCAAAATTCCAATAGGCGTGCGTAACGCTATCGTAGATGATGGGATCCAGCAGTTTGGCGTCGACCTTGCCGTTTTCGTCCAGTATGCTATCGTCGGCAGATACGTTGACAATCTCGCCAATGCAAATGCCGTCCTCGTTGAATTTGAGCAGCTTGCACTCCACTGTCATGGGCAGTTCGTCGATGATGGGGGCGTTAACGTGCTCGCTTTTGGTCGCATGGAAGCCGGCCTTCGCAAATTTATCAGGCTCGTCGTTGGCCGAGACGATGCCGACGTAGTCACAGGAGGCAACTGTCTTGGCCGTGGCGAAGCTGAGGGTGAACGCTTCCGTCTCCTTTATATTTTCGGTGGTCTTATGATCGTCTGCCAAGCAGATCATGACCTGATTGGTATCGTAAATACCTCCCCAAGCGGCATTCATGGCATTGGGCATTCCGCTTTCGTCATACGTGCCAACAATCAGCACAGGCATGGGATACAGCCAAGTCTTTGCTCCAAAATTTATGCGCATGATAAATCATCCTTTCGTTTTTGGTTGCTTATATTGCTTATATTATACTATGAAAATCGGTAAATTGCAAGAATTTCAGGCGAATGCAACGATAAAAACCGCGCCGTACGCTATGTACGTACGACGCGGTTTTTATCGTTGATGCATTCGATCTCGCTTACGGAATGATCGGCACGTTCTTCTTTGCCTCGGCGATGATGTCGATAAACTTTTTAACTTGGTTGGTAACCGAAATCAGACCTTCGCGCTCAATCTTTTCGAAGTCCATGAAGGTACGCGCCCCCGACACGGCGCAGGCGCCGCAACGGATAAACTCACCTGCATTTTCGGGAGTAATACCGCCCGAGGGGATCAGATTGACCTCGGGGAATACCATTTTGAGGTTGGTCATGTACTTGGGACCGCCCAGAGCGCCCGGGAAGATCTTGACCATGGTCGCGCCTGCGCGCATGGCGTTGAATACCTCGGTCGCACTGAATGCGCCGCTGAATACAGGCACGTTGTAACGATTGGCAAGGTCAATGACATCCTCGATGACACAGGGGTTGACGATGATGCTGCCGCCGTGCAAAATGACCTCACGCGCCGAAGTGGGATCCAGCACTGTACCCGCCGCGACCAGCAGTTTATCACCGAAATGATCCGAAATGGCTTCGATGGCCTCCAGTACGCCGGGCGTTGTCATAGTAACCTCGATCACGCGAGCGCCGCCGTCGTACATAGCCTGGGCGTAGGCGATATAGTCGTCCTTTTGATGCAGCTTGATGCAGGGCAAAATTCCCGTTTCCTTGGTATAGCTGATAACCTTTTCTTTGAGTGACATCTGGTAAGACATAATCGTTCTCCTTCCTTACAGTAAAATCTTGGCAACCAATTTGGCGCAGAATACGCTCTCGCTCTGCTTGATGCAGGGCATATGCGCGTCGTCGGGCAGCGTGATCATGAAATCGCCCGCGTTCAGCGGAATATCCGTGCCCTGCCCCTCAAGATAGATCATATCCTTAGCCTCGTCCATGCGGACGACACGCAGCGAGTCGGTCGGCGCATAGCCGATGCACTCGCACCCCGAGACGACGAAATGGATATCGGCGTATTTCGCATGCGCCTCAAACGCACATTCCTCAACGGGCTTGGTCATATAGGGGCGACACTTGACCATCACGCCCTCGCACACGGGGATATCTGCCTTTTCGTCGGCCTTCCCGTCGTAGCTTGCCAGGTACGTCAGTGCGGCCTCAAACCCTTTGCCAAGACCAAAATATTTGCTTGCGTTTTTGATGTTGTCAATAATCATGATCGGCCTCCTTATCTGCTGACGCGGCCCGATGCGTCACCGCCCATCAGCTTTTTGACCTCGTCCAGCGTAGCCAGATTGAAATCACCTACGATGGTCTGCTTGAGTGCCGAGGACGCCGTTGCAAACTCGCAAGTATCAGCAATGGACATACCGTTGAGGATGCCGTAGATCATGCCCGCCGCGAACGACGCGCCTCCGCCACCTCTGTCAACGAGGTGAATTTGATAGGTTCTCGATCGGTAAAACTCCTTACCATCGTAAATCATGGCCGACCAGCCGTTGTCCGACGCGGAATAGCTCTCGCGCAAGGTCGAGCCAATATACTTAAACCCAAAGCGCTCCTTGAGCTTGATGAACACCTTTTTATAGGCTTCGATATCCAACTCACCCTTGGTGATATCGGTGTTTTCAGGCTTGTAGCCCAGCACCTTCTCGGCGTCCTCCTCATTGCCGATACAAACGTCGACGTACTGCATCAAGGGGATCATAACCGCCTGTGCCTGCTCGGGTGTCCACAGCTTGCTTCGATAGTTGAGGTCAACGCTGACCGTCACGCCGTGCTTCTTCGCCGCCTCCATTGCCGCCTCAACAAGGATTGCCGCCTTGGGGCTGATAGCAGGGGTAATGCCTGCGACGTGGAACCAATCAGCATCCGAGAAGATACCGTCAAAATCGAATTCCTCGGGATCTGCCTGCGAGATGGCCGAATATTTGCGGTCATACAGCACGTTAGATGCTCGCACAGAGGCACCGTTTTCATAAAAATTCAATCCAAGACGCTCACCGCCACGCACGATATAAGAGGTATCCACGCCCTGCTCGCGTAGCTTGTTCAGTGCCGTTTGCCCCAACGGGTTGATAGGAAGTTTGGTGACGTAACGGGATTCAACGCCAAAACGGGCAAGAGACACCGCCACGATAGATTCGTCGCCGCCGTAATATGCCTCGAACTCGGTGGCCTGCTCAAATCGCAGATTATTTTTGGGCATAAAACGGATCATCATCTCGCCCATGGTTACAACTTTCATATGATATTTCCTCCCATATCAAGATTTTCCGTAGCCGTTGAGAAAATAATCTCTGCCACGGGCAATATACTGTTCTTCGATCAGCTGAATGCCGCCTGCCGCCAACAAATGCAAGTACAGTTTACACGTTTTTTCCGTTACCTGACAGCACACTCTTGCCTCGGCAAGCGTACGTCCGAAGCACATCGGGCCGTGGTTGCGGATCAAAATTGCGTTGGCATCCGTTACCGATTCAGAGACGACGATGCCTAACCTTTCATGCATATCCGATGGAACAAATTCACTCGACATGGGGATCGCTCCGCCAAGCAGCTGGCACATTTCCTCGGTGAACACGGGAATACCCTCATCGCGCGAGGCGGCCGCCATGCCGTAGGGTGAGTGCATATGAATAATCGCTCCCACGTCAGGACGCTTGTTCATAACACGGCGGTGGATCTCACGCTCACTGGTGGAGAGGCGATGCCCCGATAGCTGTGTCCCGTCGGGGGCAAGCACCACCAGATCCTCGGGAGTCATGGTGTCATAATCGACCTTTGACGGGGTAATCAGAATGTTTCCGTCATCCAGACGCACGCTGATATTTCCCCAAGTGGAAAACACAAAACCGTTCGCTTTGAGCCACAAGCAGGTGTCAATCACGTCCTGCCGCAATTCTCTTGAGTCGTTCATTACGTCATACCTCCGTATGATTTTGATAGGCGGGATTGAGAATGGTCTTGACTGCTCGTCCGGCAAAGAAGTCAGCAACATTTTTAGCCGCCATCATGCCCGCCTTTTCGTGGCTTTCGATGGTACAAGCGCCCGTATGGGGCAATAGCACAGTGTTCTTGGCCGTCAACAGCGGATTATCTGCCAAAGGCGGCTCGGGCGAAAACACGTCCATGCCCGCCCCGGCAATCACGCCATTGTTGAGCGCCCATGCAAGATCCTCGGCCACGATCAGTCGGCCGCGAGCGGTATTGACCAAAAAGGCCGTCTTCTTCATGCTTGTCAAAAATTCTTTGTTGATCATGCCATCCGTCTGTGGGGTAGAAGGTACGTGAATGCTGATGATATCCGCTTCTTTTTGAATGGTCGGAATATCCGCATAGGTGACGTTTAGCCGCTTGGCTGTCTCCTCATCCCAGTAAATATCGTAGGCAATGACACGACAATCAAAGCCTGTCAGCATTTTCGCCAGTGCCTTGGAGATATCGCCAAAGCCGATGATACCTACCGTCTTGCCTTCCAGCTGACTGCCCGTCTTGCTTTCAAAAAAGCGACTCCAATCCCCTGCTCTGACTTCGCTATCCGAGGTGGGAATACTGCGAAGGAGCGAGAGAATGATGCCCATGGCGCATTCGGCAACGGCAGTAGACAGCGAGCCTGCCGCGTTGCAGACCGCCACGCCGCAATTTGCCGCCGTCACCTTGTCGATCTCGTCCGTGCCGACGCCATAGCGCGAGAGCAGCTTGAGATCGCCCTTCAGCGACTCAAATACGATGCCGGGGAATTTTTCGCCCGCCGAGATAATGGCGTTATAACCACGCAGCTCGTCGATCCATTCGCTGGCGTTGCGTGTGGGCATATAGAGAATGTCCGCCGCATGACCTTCTGCCTCCAGATACGCCTTGATGCGCTCGCGGATAATAAGAGGCTGTTGTTTTCCGATAATGGCTACTTTGCTCATGTCAGTCCTCCTCCCCGATCTTGACCGCGATCTTGACGGCATTGGGATAATTTTTTCTGGTAAAGCCGGCGATGCACTCGTCAAAATCAAGCTCGTCGGTGATGATCGGAAGCAAATCCGGCTTGTGCTCGGCCAAAATACTGAGCGCTCCCGCCATATTACCCATCTCGCCCATGACACCGATCAACGTCAGTGCCTTGGCAACCATGGTATCGACGTTGACGTCGTTTTCACGATGCTCATAAAAGCCGATCAGCGCGACCGTCGCACGGAAGGCGGCGATATCAATGGCTTGCTTGAAGGTCTCAGGAGCACCTGAGCACTCCAGCACGAAATCCGCGCCCAAGCCGCCCGTCAGATCCATGATCGTCTGTACGGCATCGCACTGCTTAATATTGATGATCTCAGCACCGAGCGCGCGAGCCGACTCCAGCTTGGATTCATTACGACCGATCATCCAGACATTCTTGGCGCCCAGACACTTGGCCAACACGACAGCCGCCATGCCGATGCATCCCGTGCCGATAACAGCAACGGTAGAATTTTTCGTAATATTCATATGCTTGATACCGCCATACGCCACCGACAAGGGTTCTGCCAAGGACGCCTCCTTGAGAGAAATGCCCTCGGGGATCTTGTGCAGATGATGAGCGGCAATGATGTAATACTCGCAAAAGGCGCCGTCGTAGACGGGATCGATGGTACCTACATTGAGCATATGGGCACAGTGCGCAAAGTCTCCTGCAAGGCAAGCGTCACACTTGCCGCAGCTAACAGCATTATCTCCGACCACGCGATCCCCTTTGCAAAATTGCGTTACACCCTCGCCAACCGCTTCGACAACACCCGACCACTCATGTCCAAGACGCACAGGATAGCTCACCTGCCCGGTTTCGGCAAAGCTGCACTCACCCGAGAACAGATCTTGGTCGGTACCGCAGATACCGCAATAAGCGATCTTAACGAGCACCGTACCGGGGACAACCTCGGGTACAGGCATGGTAACGATGCGACCACGCGAGCATCCCTCGCTCAAAAATACGTTCATTTCTTTTTGCATGTATCCTACCTCATTGTCTTATCTTACAGTTCGATCGTCTCGCCCGGGCGCATCATAAGATACGACAGGTCGGGATGATCGTTTTTCATACAGTTCACAAATGCAAACGGATCACCGCCGTGCTCCGCAAAATTCCAATAGTGGCACGGAATGGTCAGCGCAGGCGCGATCACGCCTGCCGCACGGGCACCGTCGCGCGCGTCCATATTGCCAAACGCTCCGTTGATGGGCAGAATCAGCACGTCCACACCCCGCAAAGCAGGATTTTTGAAATAGTCCTCGCGGTAGGACGTGTCGCCTGTGATGTAGATTTTTTTACCGTCCAACGTGATGAGAAGCCCAAGCGCGTCGGGCGCAAGCTCACCGTGATCGCAAGGCATGGCCTCAATGCTCATGCTACCGTTGCGATAAACGTCCCCCTGCTTCATATAGGTGATTCGGCTCTCGTCAAGGCCAAGCTTGATCGCCTCCTCCTTGACATCGTAAGCGCACACCAACTCCGCTTTTCCATCGCTCAACAGCAGCGGCACGGCATCGGGATCGAAATGATCATAGTGGGCGTGCGTTGCCACCACCACGTCCAGCGCCAGCGTCAGAGGATCGTACAGATACGGCATCAGCCGCTTAAATCCTACGAATCTTTCACAGCAGTTGGACAAATACAAATCTACGCCAACGCGCAAGCCGTCAGCACTCTCCAAAAGAAAGCCTGCCTGCCCTGCAAACGTCAGCGTCGTTTTTCCATGTTTCATATACGTTAACCGCCTTTCATTGTCAATTTGCGTAATCGGTTACGCAAATCATTATAGCATTCTTACCCTTTTTTGTCAAGCGTTTGAAATAAAAAACAAAATAAAAGGCAAGGGGCTTGCAATTCTGCCCAAAAATTGATATAATGATGGCAGTAAACGGCAAGGCGGTAAAAAAAATGAACGCAAAAAAGGTCACAATATATGATATAGCGCGTGCGGCAGGCGTTTCGGTGGGAACGGTCAACCGTGCGCTGTCGGGCAAGAATCGCATCCGGCCCGAAACCAAGCAACTGGTACTGGATACAGCCGAGCAACTGGGCTACAAGGCCAATTCCGCAGCGCAAGGACTACGCCGCGCCCCCATGACCATCGGAGCGATTTTATTTTGCCCTGTGGACGAATACGTGGATGCCATTGTCGACGGCATGCGTGCCACCGCGCTGACGCTGGAAAAATATAATATCACCGTCGATATTCATAAGTTAGTCTATACCAACAGCGCCGATTGCCTTGCTCAAACCGAGTCCCTGATCCATTCGTTTGCCAAGGCACAATATCGCGGCATCGTTCTATTTTTGTCTGCCATGCTGGATGAGCTGGACGGCATCTGCGCCTTGATCGATCAGTACAGCGACGAAGGCATATGCTTTGCCACCGTTGCCAATGATATTCCCAAAACCAAGCGCGTGGTGCACGTTGGCGTTGATGCACACACGGCAGGCGGTATGGCCGCTGAAATGTTGGAAATGTCCTGCGCAGGTCGAGATGTGGCGCTTCTGGTCGCCGCCAAAAATTCTCCCGTCAATATGGAATACATCAACGGATTTGTCGACTATGCAAAGCAAACCGTCTTTTCAAGCGTCAGCATTTACGAGCACTTTGACGATCCCGACCGTGTGAACGAGGTCACTGAGCAGTTGCTTCGGGATAACCCCGAACTAAAAGGCATCTATATGGCAACGGCCAGCTCGGTCATTGCTTGCGAGTGTATCCGCCGCCACGGCAAGCAGGACTTGAGCATCATCACCACCGATCTGCTCCGTCAGACCCCCCATATTTTAAAGGAGCGTCTCGCAACCGCCGCCATTTTCCAAAATCCCTATCGTCAAGGAAAAAACGTATTGCGCTATCTATACGACTATCTCACCCGTTCCTCCGGTGAGCACATTCATCTCATTGCGCCGCATATTCTGCTGGCCTCCAATGTTGACGCTCACCTGTCAGAAGAAAATCTGTAATTCTTTTCTGTGATATAAAAAAGCGATTGCTCGTTGAGCAATCGCTTTTTTTGTAACAAAGAACGGTACTTATACCAACAGGTTCTGTTCCGTTTCTTTATCAAAGAAATGCATAACCTTACTCTCGAAGGTCACGTAGATCGTTTTACCGTAGACCAGCTCCTTGCGCTCCTCGTCCTCCAGAGAAACGGTGGGAATGCGAACAATGAGCTTGTCGCCGTTCTCTTCTACAACGTGCAGGTGCAGCTCGCTGCCCATCATCTCATTGACCACGATCTTGCAAGGAATAGCCGCAGGATTATCCTGGTCGGCCAGAACGAAGTGCTCGGGGCGAACGCCGAGAATGATCTCGCCGCTTTGTACGTTCTTCTCCTTGAGCATTTCGGCCTTCTTGCCCGTAATCTCAATCTTGGCACCGTAAGGCGTAACGAAATACTTACCGTCCTCGCAAATCAGTCCGGTCTTAAATGTATTCATCTTGGGCGCGCCGATAAACTCGGCAACGAACAAATTGACGGGCATATCGAACACCTCAGTGGGGGTGCCCACCTGCTGAATGAAGCCGTCCTTCATGATAACGATACGGTCACCCAACGTCATTGCCTCCGTCTGGTCGTGCGTGACGTAAATGAAGGTCGTGTCGATCTTCTTACGCAACAGAATGATCTCAGCTCTCATCTGGTTACGCAGCTTAGCGTCCAGGTTGGAGAGCGGTTCGTCCATCAAAAAGACCTTGCTATCACGCACCATAGCGCGTCCGATGGCAACTCTCTGACGCTGACCGCCCGACAGAGCACGAGGCTTTCTCGTCAGATACTCGGTAATACCCAGAACCTCGGCCGCATTGACGACCTTCTCGTACACCTCATCCTGGGGCGCATTCTTCAGACGCAGGCTGAACGCCATGTTCTCAAAAACGGTCAGGTGGGGATACAGCGCATAGTTTTGGAAAACCATAGCGATATCACGGTCACGGGGCTGCAGGTCGTTAACGACCACGCCGTCGATCTCAACAGTACCCTCCGAAATGTCCTCAAGACCCGCGATCATACGCAAAGTGGTAGACTTACCGCATCCCGAGGGACCGACAAAAACGATAAATTCCTTATCGGCAATATCCAGGTTGAAGTCTTGTACCGCAACCGTATCCTTGCCGTAGATTTTCTTTACATTGGTTAATTTTACAGAAGCCATAATATCCTCCTCTTATCCTTTGACTGCGCCGCCCGTGACGCCCTCGACGTAATATTTCTGCAGGGCCAGGAAGACGGCAACGACGGGAATTGCTACGACAACACCCGCAGCACAGAACATGGTATAGTGGGAATTGAGCATGGTCTTGCTCAGCCATTCGTACATACCAACAGCTACCGACATACCCGCGCTGTTTTCATGGATGATATAGCTGGCCATCATGAAGTCGCCCCAAGGCGCCATGAAGCCCATCAGGATCGTATAAATGATGATTGATCCGGACAGCGGCATGATGACCTTATAGAACACCTGCCAACGGGTCGCACCGTCGACTCTTGCTGCTTCGTCCAGCGTTTTGGGGATGGTGTCGAAGAAGCCCTTAGACACGTAATAGCCCATACCAGAGCTGGCACAATAAACGATGACCAATCCCACCGGTGCCATTTGCATGGTCAATCCCAGGTCGGAGAAGACCTTATAGATCAAAATCATGGTCAAAAAGCCGGGGAACATACCCAGGATCAGCATCAGATTCATCAAAGCCTTTCTGCCCTTAAAGCGCAGACGGGACAGCGTGTAGCTCATAGCCAGAACGAAAAAGGTCTGAAAAACAGCCGTCGCCACGCCCATAATGGCCGTATTGATAAACCATTTTATAAAATCGGTTTCTTTAAACAGGCGGATATAGTTGTCAAAGCCCCATTGTTTCGGGAACAGCTCACCGTCCATTGCCTGCGTATCGATCTTGAAGGATTCCATTACAATGCCAAAGAAGGGGAACAGCCAGATCACGGTGATCAAAATCAAAATGACATAGATGACAAAATTGCTCAGACGTCTGCTGGCTTTAGCACCCATTCCTTTTCTTTTGAGCTTGTTATCAGTTGTGTTAGCCATCACTTGAAGTCCTCCTCATTTTTCGTTGAAGGAATCACGTTATAAACGATCAGCGACAGCACAGCACAGACCACAAAGATCAAAATACCGACAATGGAAGCCATGTAGTATCTGGAATCCGTACTACCCAGCGTCATTTTGAACAGCCAGGTGATCAGCAGGTCGGTGTGACCAACCACGGTGCCGCCCGCGGAACCGATCTCGGTATTGAGAGGTTCACCGCCGGTCAGAAGGTAGATAACGTTAAAGTTGTTTAGGTTGCCGACGAAGCTGGTCAGCAGATAAGGGCCGGTAACAAACAGCATATAGGGCAACGTGATACGGGTGTATTGCTGCCAAGGAGAGGCGCCGTCAATACGAGAGGACTCATACAAATCGGCGGGAATATTCATCAGAATACCGGTAGCCATCAGCATGATATAGGGGATACCGATCCAGATATTGATCACGATCAGCAATATCTTGGCCGAAGTAGGATTGGCCCACAGCGAATACTGGTGCGCATCCACCATGGACTGGGGCAACCAGCCCATATCGCGAATCAGCTCGCCGATGATACCCGAGCTGTCAAACATCTTGGAAACATACAGCAGTGAAACAAACTGAGGAATGGCAATGGTCATAACCAGCACCGTTCTCCAGAATTTCTTGAGCTTGATGCCCTTTTTGTTGATCATGATGGCAACAAACATGCCCAGGAAATAGTTGGAGAATGTGGCAAAGAAGGACCACATCAATGTCCAACTCAAGATCTCACCAAACGCCAAGCCCAAGCCGCCCTGACCGAAATCAAACAATTCATTGAAATGCTCAAGGCCGACCCAGCTGAATAGGTTAGAGTAACCATCGTGGGCTGCGTCATAGCTGGTAAAAGCGACCAGCACCATAAAGATAATGGGCAGAACCGTAAAGGCCAAAATACCGATGACAGGCAAAGAGAGCAAGGTCTTATGGAACTGATCGTCCAGCAAGGATTTCAAATCCTCCTTACCGCTCTTGATCTTCTTGCCCTTGGCCGTAATGTCCATGCAGATGCGGCACTGCTTGATCTGCAGACGCCACGTCCAAATAAATGCGATAATGAAAATAATGGTCAGCAGACCGTAAAGCAAGACCTTAACAGAGTCGTCGCCGGGGATCCACTTGTCCGTGTCATAAATAGGGTCGTATTCAAGATGTCCCTGTTGATTACCGATGGTTGCACCCGTTTGGAACCAGTTGCCCTTGGACAGCCAATGAATACCGCCGCTGGGCAGGATCATGTAAACAATAAAGATGACCTCAAACAGCAAGAAAAACAAGCCGCGCATGATCTGACCGTAGTATAGGTTACCCATACCGAAGATCAAAAAGGACAGCTTGACCGCCCAGTTTCCCTGCTTAAACGTTCTTCCAATGTCCAGTATACCGTCCTTGATATCGATAAAGAAATCAGCAACAGCACGGCCGATGCGTTTGCATAGCCCCACGAACCAGCGCGGGATCGCGGCAAGAAACATCAGAAAGTTATACCAGAATCGCTGAAACTTATTGAGCTTTAAATACGCTAAATCAGAAAGCTGCTTCATAAACGAATCGATATAAACCGCAGTTTATACGCTACCTCCTTTTTTGTTAGTAGAAAAAGCATTGTTCGCCGTATACAAGACAACTGTTGTCCTTGCATATCAGCTAACAATGCCTTTGCATATCAGGTTTGGGGAGTCTGAGACTCCCCAAACCTTTAGTTGATATAAAATTATTCAGCGGGAACAAGCTCGATCACAGCAGAGGTCTCGTCAGCGTTCAGTACCATCTTGATGTAGTACTTGCCGGCGGTCTCAACCTTGAAGTTTGCCTTGTTGTTGGTGCCAACGGATGCATCAGCATTGGATGCATTGTCACCAAATGCAACGTCCCAGCTCATGCCCTTACGAACCTTGAACTCGGTACCGGCAGCCAGATCAAACGCCTCGACAGAGATCCAAGTGCCAGCGGGCTCTTCCTTCATCAGGAAGTCGGTGCCCCAGTTGGAGTCCTTAATGCCACCGATCACGGTGTAGGATCTTCTCTGCTCGGGCGTCAGCTTGGTGAACGCGGCCAGAGCGGCGGTGTAATCGTCCAGACCCTTCTTCAGGTCTGCATCGGTGGTAGCATTCTTTGCAACAGCACCCAGCAGCTTAGCGTTATCCCAGAATACGCCTGCGATCTGACCCTGAGGAGTAGCAAACTGGTTCTGAGCAGCCAGAGCGGTCAGAACAACGTTAGCCTGAACAGCCTCGTTTGCCTGAGCTTCCTTGTTGGAGGGACCCCAACCGAACTCGTTGAAACGAGCAAGCTGATTTTCAGCGTTGGTCAGATACTGAGCCAGCAGAGACAGAACTGCGCCCTTCTTGGGATCGTTCTGAGGCTTAACACCCATGAGCTTGTAGCCCGAGTAGGAAGCCAGCTGGTAAGTCTTACCCTCTACGGTGAAGGAAGGCAGCTTGGTAACGCCCATGTTGTCGCCAAAGTAAGACTTAGCGTCCTCAGCAGCCCAAGTACCGCTGACAACAACAGCAGCATCGGTGAAGATATCTGCGTTGGAGTCATATGCCGTGGACTTGGTCAAAATCTGCATACCCTTCATTGCGATCATACCGGCATCGGAGTTGAAGGTATCGTCAACAGAGACGAACTCACCGTTCTCGTCGGTCGTCCAGTTGTGGTGGCAACCGGTTGCGAAGAAGAAGGAAGCGGTGTACCAAGCGTTCTCCAGTGCATAGCGAACCTTCTTGTTTGCGGCCTCGCTCTTAGCAACGATGGTAGCCAGATCCTTTACGTCTTCCTCAGACAGAACGCTCTTGTCATAGTACATGAAGTAGCCGTTGTCAGAGGTCAGGGGGTAAGCCTGCAGCTCACCTGCAACCTTAGCAGCGGTAACAGAACCTGCGTCGTTTGCCTCTGCGATAGCAGCGGCAGCAGCCTTACCGGGCTTGAGCAGTGCGGCAGCCTGAACAAGGCGAGCCAGCTGGTCCTGTGCGAAGCAGTAAATGTCGGGAGCGGAAGCAACGTCAGCGATGACCTTAGAACCGGCATCAGCCTCGGTTACGCCTTCAACCTGGACATTGATAACAATGCCGGGGTTAGCTTCCATGAACGCTGCGATCTGCTGCTTGAACTGATCGGCAACGCCGTCCTTCTCGGATACCCACATCGTGATATCGTACGTGCCCTTGAGATCCTCGTTGGGATTTTCAGGGGTCTTAGGTTTGCAAGCTACCAAGCAGGTAACGAGCATCATGACCGCAAGAACAAGGGACAAGATTTTACTCATTTTCATAAGTAATCCTCCAATTATTTTTTATTTTACGCCTCTCGGCGCCTCTAATATTATACCGATGGTGAGCATTTTTGTCAATATCAATATGAACTTTTGGTTGATTTTCGGCATTATTAACAAAATGTCTAATTTTTTTTTGGCACTTTGCAAAAGAAACTTTGATTGGTTATAAGTGGTACTCATCGAACGCCAGAAGCTTTTTTCCCTGATAGTCAAACAGACATTGGTTGGCCCATTCATTTGCGGTAGATTTTCCCTCTTCATGGATATATTGCTGTCCGGCAGGGGATGCCCAGCAGATACCCTCACCGGGCAACCACAGCGGCTCCCAGTAGAAGATGCCGTCGATTTCGTGTTGGCTTGCCATGCTCAAAAAGTCGCGAATAAAGGCCGCCTGCCCCACGGGCGTGACGGGATACTGCTCTGTAACCCCGGGAACGTAAGCTCGTTCGGCGTCGATGACAAGACGCTTGGCCTCACCGTCCAAGGAATATGCCTCGGTCGTAAAGCCATAGCCCAGCTCGACGACCATAATCTCCTTACCGAAGGCGCGGCAGGCAGCAAGATTTTCAAACAACTGCGCGGGTGTGCCGTGCCAATACGGATAGTACGAGGCGCCAATGACATCGTAGTCAATGCCGGCCTTTTGCATTTCGGTAAAAAACTCCCGATAGACGGCCTGATCATGACTGCGCTCCAGATGAAGAACGATCTTAGCCTTAGGCACCACCTCGCGGCAGGCGCGACAGCCCGCATCGACCAAACGGCAAAAATGTTTATAATTACCGCGCCGGCCGTCTGCCTCGAGCTTGCCAAGCGGCCACAGCATACCGTTGGTGATCTCGTTGCCGATCTGGATCATATCGGGAGCGACATCGGCATCACACGCCGCTTTCAGCACCTGCTTGGTAAAATCGTATACAGCGTCTACAAGGGCATTGATATCATATGCCGCCCATGCCTTGGGTATGATCTGTTTGCCGGGGTCGGCCCAAAAATCGCTGTAATGAAAATCAAGCAGCAGACGGTAGCCCTTGCTTTTAGCCAGCGTTGCCAGACGAATATAGTGATTGGTATCACACGTCCCTGCCAGATACGGCTCCCCTGTTTCGCTGTAAGGATCGTTCCACACGCGGATGCGCATAAAATCCACGCCATTGGCACGAAAGGCATCCAGAGGATCGATCTGCACGTTGCCGTCAAAATAACGGGCGCCGTGTTCAAGCTCCTCAAGGTAGGTGGAAACGTCGATGCCGAGGATCATTGTTCCCCTCCCTTATGCGGCGCGAATGTCACGGGCTCATTATCCTCGCCGAAATCGACCACTCGCAGCTTCATAGCGCGGTAGCGGTATCTCGCCGCCTCGTTCAGGCGCAGTACGTCCTCCTCGCTGCCCGTAAAGCCACAGCGCAGGCAGTAGTATTCCTTTTTTTGCTCATCAAAAAACATATCTATGTCGATATCCCGCATAAAGCAGGAGGGACAGCGAAAATTCAGCGATCCTTTTGTAGCTTGAGCCATGTTTTTACCGCTCCTTTCGTGATAGTCTTACGCAGGGAAAGATGATAGACAGGCGAGAAAGCAATGCCCTCCTCTACTTCAGCCACGTCATTGTCGCCGCCCATTTGAACGGTCGTACAGACCTCGGGAATGGTCACATAAGCGCAATCGGCACTCTCTTTGGCCAACTTTTTGCCGTGATAAGAGAAGGTCATGCTCTTATCGTCCACGCCCAGCGTCAGATCGGTCATGTCAGATTGATATTCGGTCGTACCAAAGCCACCCGTGAAGTACTCGTCAAACGTGACAGGCTCTCCGCCAAGATCGTTGAGAATACGGCGCTCTGTGACGACTTCGCCACACCCGTCAGGGATGGTAAAAACGGACTGGACAACAACCTCAAGGCCGCCCAGTGTCAGCGTCACGGGATCGGCGACGAGGCGCACGCCGCTCTCGAGTCTTTCGTACTTGGCCATGGTGCGGCACAAGCACAGATCGGCGCTTTGCCCGCGCGCGCTGACACGGCAGGAGCGAATCGTTCCCGCCCCCGCATAGTGGGTGAAATAGCCCGCGCGATAGTTGATCTGAATGAGATAGGGGTAGGACGCGTCGTAGACATTATCCGTACCGATGCCCGTCTTTTGCGGAATACGGGCAACGTAGGGGCGCAAATCGATCATCGCGCCGCCCTGATTGAAGTCAAAGCAAGTACGCATGGCAGGGTCGGCATACCAGAAATACTGCTTGTTACTGCCGTACAGAATATCCTTCCACAGCGCGCACTCGCCGCGCTTATAGTCCTTATGGATACTACGGTAATAGTCCGCGAACTCACTCATGGTCATATCGACCAGCCGCCCCTCGGCCTTGAGCTTGCCGTAGTATTTCATACCGTCGTCGTAGGACTTGGCCAACAGCTCGTACGGTGCTTCCCAACGACCACGGCGGTTGAGCCAGCCGGGACCGACAAACATCATGTTATAAGAGTAGCCGTCGTTATACTTGGCAAGATGACGATACTGGTCGATCAGATTATACAGATAGGGATACTCGTATTCCCCGTTTTCGCTGTAGTAGATCATGCCGCGCAGGACGTTTTGCGGGTGCGTGCCGAAGTTGGAACCGTTTCCGTCAAAGCAGGCCATCAGGTCGCGTGACAGATGTGGAATAGCCACGATGCCAGCATCATCGTCTGCGTCAGCGGCAGGACAATGCGAATTGACCTTGGAGGGGATCCAAGGATTCCAAGGGCCGCCGTCCATAAAGGTATACCACGAATTGTTGCAGGTATGATAAGCCTTGGGGCCCTCCTCCCAGCAGGTGGCAACGGCGCATTTGACGCTCGGGTACTGCGCTTTGATATAATTGATGGTATAAGCATCGAGGAAATAACTGCTCGTTGATTCGGGATAAAAGCCGAATCTATCATAAAACTTGCCAAACACGTCGTCGATGATCTCCTCTTTGGTCTTCTCATCGAACATCCAAATGCAAAAGTCCTCGGTCTTATATTTTTGTTTGAACTCGGGGCAAGGCAGACCGAGCAGCGAAAGGCCGATCTCGTCGCCGTACGTCTCGTGCTGTTCTTTGGCAAGCTCAATGATCACATCTGAGAAGAGCGAGGCATAGGTGATCTGAATGGTGGTCTTGAGTCCGTATTTGTGGGCACAATCCTGCTGAAACCGAAAGATATCCAACGATTCATCCCGCACACCTTTGGCACCGCCCAACGCTTTTTCGGCGTATTCAGGTGAAAGCTCAGGACGGTGAATAATATTGACAACAAATTTATTTTCCATAGTTATATATACTTCCCTGTTTTGCTTATTTGAGAATAACGCTGGTTCGAGGACCAATCGTGATCACCGTACCCTCCAGCGAGGCCTCTCCCACGCCAATAGCGTCACAAAGCGCGGAAAAGGTTTGTCCATTTATCTCTTTGCACTCGCTCAAATCCAAAGATACCTCTTCCGTAGAGGTATTGTGCAACAACAGTAATGCTTCTCCCTCGTATTCGATAAGGAATCCCCCAACGTTTTTGTGGCTGCTGGTAACTGCGGTATAGGTTCCGCGCGCAATACCCGCATATCTGTGGCGAATAGACAACAGCTTACAGTAATAGCGGTACAGGCTGTTTTCATCCTCCATCTGATCGGCAACGGTGGTCGATATCTGCTTATTGGACGGATAGGTCGATCCTACCGGATTGCGAATCGTATCGCCGTCGCCCCACAGCATACCGAGGCGGCGGTTAGCATCCGTGTTCTCCGATCCGCGCGAGCCGCGCATGCCGATCTCTTCTCCGTAGTAGATAACGGGCGAGCCGGGCGAGAGCAAATATAGATTGGCCGCCATGCGCATATAATCCTCGGTCACAAAGGTGCCCGCAATACGATCCATATCATGGTTAGAAAGAAAGGACATGGCCATAGCGTCTGGATTTTCAGCCAGTATTTTCTTTTGGAAGGACTCGATGTAATTGGTAAATGTTGCCAACGAAGAGCCTCTTGCTGCCTTCGCCGCAAAGCCTTCGGCTTGCGACATAGCAAAGTTAAAGCAATTCATGGCGCTGTAGTATTCGAGGATCTCGGTCTCTCCCGACCAGCACTCGCCCACGCAATAAATGTCGGGCTTGATCTTTTCCAGCTCGCCCATGTACCATTTCCAAAAATCCACCGAGCGGGCGGTGTCGCCGTAATAGATGTACTTGATCGCATCGAATCTAAAACCGTCCACGCCAAGATCCAAATAATATTTGGCTACGTCAAGCATAGCGGCTCTGACCTCGGGATTGTCGAAATTCAACTCGGGCATATCCCCCGAGAAATTGCACTCGTACCAGCAATCCACACCGGATATCTTCTGATAAGTCACACCGTTGATCTTTTCGGCGGTCGTCGCGCAGGAATAGTAATCATAGTACGGGTTTGCCGCATCACCCTCCATACGCGCCTGTTTGAATTGAACGAACCAATCGTGCTGGCTGGAGGTATGGTTAATGGCAAGGTCTAAAATGATTTTAACATTGCGCTCATGACAAAGGTCGATCAGTTCCTTAAGATCCTCTTGCTTACCAAAGCGGAAATCCAGCTTGTAATAGTCTCTGGCATCGTATTTGTGATAGCTGGGCGAAGAGAAGATGGGCGAGAGCCACAGCCCCTGTACACCAAGGCTGGTATCGGAGTTGACGTTGCCGTCATTGAGATAGTCCATGCGGTTGATGATACCGCGAATATCTCCGATGCCATCACCGTCCGAGTCGGAGAACGAGCCGACAAAGATCTGATAAAAGCTTCTGTAATTATCGTCGACAGGATCGGGCATGGGCTCGTTCTTTTTATCCGAGCAACCGCCCAGCGCCAGCGCACCAAACAGCATAGCAAACGCCATGATCAATGACGTTATCTTGTTTTTTCTTTTCATCATAACGATTATCATCCTTAATTGTATTATTTTACCTATTTTACCGAATTGAGCATGGCATCGTCGATCTTGCCCCAAGCGTTGGGACCTGCACATTTGACGTAAATGCCAACCGCGATGGTATCGCCCTCGGTATATTCGATCCCTTCAATGGTGACGGTATGCCACTCATTGTAAACGGTGATGGCAGTATCCGCCTTGTACACGATCTCGCCGCCTATCTTGACGTAAGCGTATATCTCAGTTTCGCCGCCGTCACCGCCCATAGTGGAGATGGTGTAGTTATATTTGCCCGATTTCAGGTTTTTCACCGTCTGCTCGAGCGTAAACTCAACGACGTTCACTCCTGCTCCCCAAAAATGGTAGTGCTTGGTGCCCGTCAGTGAGTCAGTGACCTTGTCCTCAATTTTAAGCTCGTCGAATTTACCGATCGCCGTGGCCGTCCAGCCCGTCTCTACCTCTTCAAAGCTCCAGTTTTCAAGAAAGTTGTACTCAACCATGGACACGTAACAGGTCGCGCTCATTCCTCCAGCCGTGCCCTTGATGGTGTATTTTGCCACACCGCCTGCCTTCATGGCCTCAATATCTACATTATGCCACTGCACGGGGATTTCCTTTTTAGAGTTGTCCGACATCACAGCGTTGACCGTTGTCGGTAATGCGATATCACCGTTGAGGTCGAAGATCAGATTAACGTCCTCGATCGCATCGGCCTTGTTCTCCACCACGTTGCCCTCGCGAACGAGCGCAAACACCTTGAGCGATTCAAGCGCGTGCCCCTCGGCATCAAAGAAAGCTTGATTGTCCACCGAGCATCCGCCGTACCACTGCCCTGCATCGTCGGGATCGTATTCCTTCGCATAGGAAGAAGCCCAGCCCGATCCATGCTTTTCCCAAAGAGCAAGGTTCTCCTCGTAATTCTCACCGCCTGACGAGATCCAAGTGCCTTCCCAGTAGAAGACACCGATGGCGTTCGTGGTCTTGTTGACCATGGTGTCGATCACATTGCGGACAAGGTTGGCCTGTCCTTGCACCGTAAAAGGATAGTCCTTGACAATACCGCCACCCTCGCCAATGGTGTTACCGTAAAAGTCGGTGTCCTCGGCCGTGAAGGCGTAAGAGGTCTCGGCTACCATGACTTTTTTGCCGTAGGTCGTTGCGATTTTGGACAACACCTCGGACAGATTGTCGAGCGTGCCATGCCAGAAAGGATAGTAGGATGAGGCAAACACATCGTAATCGACCTGGTAATAGTCCAAGTTTTTGCTATAGCTTTCGTAGTTGGTCACTTTTTCCGGATTGGCGAAATGCACTGCCACCAGAGCATTCGGGCACACCTCACGCACCGCTTTGGCACCTGCGTTTAAAAGCTGGGTGATCTTTTTCCAGCCGTTCAGCGAGCTGCTCGATTCGCCGCACATCGCGCCGTTGGTTTCATTGCCGACCTGTACCATACCAACATCCACGCCTGCGTCAACCAGTTTGTGCAGACAGTCCTTGGTGTACTGATACAATGCCTCGGATTTGGCGTCGATGCTCATGCCCTTCCATGCTTTAGGCACCATCTGCTTAGCAGGATCGGCCCAAAAATCGCTGTAGTGAAAGTTAACCAACAGCTTCATGCCGTACTCTGCAGCTCGCTTGCCGATCTCGACGGCATTGTCAATGTCACAATTGCCGCCGCCATATCCGTTGCCGCCAGCATCAAAGGGATCGTTCCAGATACGAACACGAATATAGTTGACGCCGTTTTCGGCAAGGATCTGATAGACGTCTTTTTCGTTGCCGGCGTGGTCGTAGTATTTCACCCCACCTGCCTCAAGCGAAGGCACGCAGGACGCATCCATCCCCAAAATAAAATCTTCGGGGAGATTTTCAACTTTGCTAACGTAAAGCGAATCGGAAGTTACGTCGGTGACAAGATCATTAGGGCGCCAATCGCTGTGCTTTTTCGGTGTACAAGCACTCATGCTCACACTTAACACAAAAAAGGACAGCGCCAAAATCAAAAGCTTTGTGAATCGTTTCATAAACTCTCCATTCCGCCCGTGGGCTGTTTTCATACGTTACCATGATAAATTATATTATTTTTTGTGGCAAATTTCAATAATGCAGAACCCACAAAAAAAAACGGAAGGATTTGTGGATTATCACTGTAGAATGGCGGATAAAAAACACGAAACAGGACTTAGGAACCCAGTTTTGCGCCCACAGTCAACATAAATTCAAACCACATAGCGGCGCAAAACAAGCAATCCTTGCGGATTGCGGGGTTCGGTGTCGGCTTGTTCAGACGAAAAAAGAAAGAGGTGAACCTGCGGTTCACCTCTTTCTTTTTTGGTGCGAGAAACGGGACTTGAACCCGTACGGTGTTAACCACACGCCCCTCAAACGTGCGCGTCTG
>JAFVZV010000138.1 GCA_017507985.1 Clostridia bacterium | reverse complement strand
GAGACGCGCCCAGGCGTTCCCCCTGGGAACCCCCTGCGTCCCGCCGACCTTTCATGGCCGGCGGGGCTTTTCGTTCAACAAAGCTCCTCCATCTTGGGCGCATAAGCGCACGCCCAAGATGGGTTTGCTTGGCAAGAGCTTTTGCTATTCCGTCCTGTTTGAAATTTTATCTATCACAGGGAGAGAGGCAGTAACTATCATCCTTTGCAAAAGCAAAATCTGGGCGACTCCCGTGTTTGCCAGTTTTTGAAACTTGCAAACACAAAAGCTGAAGGTGTAAAACTTCGCGAAAAGATGAGCAGAGCGAGAGCGCCGCGACCTTTACGCGTTGCGGGAATCCAAAGGGCATTCGGCCCTTTGGCGCGTTTCTTCCGCCACTTCTTGCCGCGCAGCAAGAAGTGGCATTTTCTATCGCACAGCGCGGCGCGAAGCTGTACGCGCGTCAAGAGAAAAAGTTGCAGAAGGTTTAGCCAAACTTTTCACATCCCCTCACTCCTCCCTTGACATTTTGCCCTTGAAACGCTATAATAAAAACAACGTAAAACCCAAGGAGGTTTCCCTATGTCTTTTTACCCCGGACTTGTTTCCATCTCCTTTCGCCGTTACTCGGTGGATGAAATTTTAGATGCTTGTAAAAAAGCTGGCCTGCGCTGGATCGAATGGGGCAGCGACGTCCACGTGCCTGCGGGCAACGCCGCCATCGCCGACGAGGTCGCCGTCAAGACGCGCGAAGCAGGCCTTGATACCATCGCCTACGGCTCCTATTTCCGCTTGGGTGGAAATACGCCTGCCGAGTTTGCTCCCTACGTCGACAGCGCCAAGCGTCTGGGTGCCAAGGTCATCCGCGTCTGGGGCGGTGTCAAGGGTAGCGCGAAAATGAGTGAGGCTGAGCGCGCACAATTGATCGCTGACGCCCGTGCCATTGCCGATATGGCGGCAGCCGAGGGGATGATCGTCACACTGGAATGCCACTGCGACACGGTGACCGATCATTACGAAAGCGGCCTCGCCTTTTACGAGGAAGTCAACCATCCCGCCTTGCGCGCCTACTGGCAGCCCAACCAGTTTTACGACGAGAATTATAACTTGACGGCTGCAAAGCTGTACGCGCCTCGCACGGAATGCCTGCACGTGTTCCAGTGGAGCAGAACAGCTCGTCATCCGCTGTCGGACGGCAATGACATTTGGGCGAAATATCTGGATATTTTCCGTTCCGAGGCCGAGCAGCGCGACATAGGACTGCTGCTTGAATTTATGCATGACGACCGACTCGAAACGCTTTCGGAAACCGCTGCGACGCTGAAAGGCTGGATCGGATAAACAAAAAGCGCGCCATCTTCCAATCGTGGGAAGGTGGCGCGTTTCTTTTATTCTTTGATCTCCAGATGCAAGCGGCAACGCTCGGCCTGCGCGCCTCGAATCTCGACGATATAGTCCAGATCCAGCGTGGCCGCCTCACTCAGCAGCTTGTTGTCGATCCTGAGGGTGTGAACACACACCTCAAAGGGCATAAACGGGGTTTTGTAGGTACAAAAATGGCGTTTGTTCGGCTCAAACACCAGCGCGGTGCTGACGCTTCCCGAGCGGAGCATGGTAACAAGCTCGGGCTGGGAACGCATAAAAGAGAGCTGGGAGGAGGTGCCCTCCATGCCCGTCAGCTCGCTTTCTTCGTAGCTGAGCGAGAACATATCGTCCGTTAGACGGAGACGGGCGTCACTGAACATTTCCATGCTCTGGGGACCGTCTGCATCATCATCCTGCGGTTCAAGCATACTGCTGACAAACACATCTGCCTCGCTCATGCCCATGGCAACGTCTTCAAACAACTGGGCGGCCACGCCATGGCGCTCGGTCTGCATAAAAATTCTGACTTTTTTCAGCATGGTGCATTTTCCTTTCTTTGCTTCATCACCCACACCTTGAGCACGGCGGCTTGCGTTTTTGCATCCGTAATCTCACCGCGCAGGATCATATCGACCATCTCGGACAGAGGAATACGTACAACGTCCAAAAATTCGTCCTCATCGGGACAGGTGTCGCCAAAGGTCAGACCCTCGGCCAGGTACATATCGATCACCTCATCGACAAAGGCCGGGGTGGACAACAGCTGACCCAGCGAGGTCAGGCGGTTACACTGCGCGCCTGTTTCCTCACGCAGCTCGCGCAAAGCGGCCTCGATGTGATCTTCTTGCTTGGAATCCAGTTTTCCCGCCGGGATCTCAAGCAAAACCTTGGCATGGGGATAGCGGAACTGACGGACGCAGATGACTTCGCCCTCTTCCGTCAACGGCACGACGCAAACGGCGCCGACGTGACGGATGACCTCGCGCAAAGCGGAGGCACCGTTGGGTAGGGTGACGGTGTCGCGGTACAGATGGACGATCTTGCCGTCGTAGATGAGCTCGGAGGCAAGGGGAGTTTCAATGAGGTGGGAATCGTTCATGGGGAGATCCTTTCGGGGGGATTTTAATTTAGTTGTAATTTTTTACTACTTTTTCTACAGCCTCGCCCAGCTTCGCGCGCTCGGTGTGCTGCTTTTTGGTTACTTCTTGGTGCGCCCCAAGAAGTAACCAAGAAGGGCACTCGGACGTTCCCTCCGAGGCCTCCCTTTCTTTGCAAAGCAAATTGATGCCGAGCGGAGCGAGGAGGGGGGAACGGAGTCAATTTGCAAAGCAAATTGATGCCGAGCGGAGCGAGGAGGGCCCCTGAGCTAGCGGTAGCTATTGTTTGGATAGAACGGGACGTCGAGGCACCGCTCCTACGAAGGATAGAAGAAGATGTAAAAATAATGATTCATTCCCCTTCATTAAAGTTCTTGGGGGGTGTGGGGGACTTCTTTCAAGAAGTCTCCCACATCGTCCTCTTCGTTCTTTCTTACGCCATTGTCTCCAGCATCTTCAAAGTAACACTGTACTTTGTCGGCTGGTTGTTGACAAATGCCAGATACTCATCGCGCATATATTCCGACATACGGTGGAACTCATCCTGCTGGCTGCCCGCAATGTGCGAGGTTAGAATGATATTGTCCATCTCGAGCATGGGGCTGTCAGATAAGGGGGGCTCGGGATCGGTCACGTCAAGCACAGCCGTCAGTGTGGGGCGCTCGGTGAGAGCCCGAACCATGTCGGCCTCGACCACTTGAGCGCCGCGGCCGGTATTAATGAAGGTGCCGTAGTCGGCCATGGCGGCGAACATGTCGTAGTGGATCATGCCGCGGGTCTGCGCGTTGTTGGCCAGATGGTTGGACACGACGGTGCACTCCTTGAACAGCGTCATCAGATCGTCCACCTGCTCAACACCAAGACGCGCCGCCTTTTCGGCACTCATGAAGGGATCATAGGCCAACACCTTAAGGTGATATGCCTTGAGCATTTCAGCAACCAACGAGCCGATCATACCACAGCCGATGAGCCCTACGCTGCAGCCATAGTTGCCGCGGTGCGAGGTGGTAAGACGACCGCACTCGGATCTCTTGGTTTTGCAGATCTGGACATTGCGGAAAAAGCCCTTGTTGGCTAAAATGATCTGAGCAACGGTGTACTCTGCTACGGGCACAGCGTTGGCTGCCCAGGCAGAGAAGACCTGAATGCCGCGATTGAGGAACGGGCGGGCAAAGCCTTGTACCGAGCCTGCCGCGTAAAAGACGGCCTTGAGAGAGGGGAGGTACTCAGCAATCTGCTCTTCGCTCAGCGAGGGCATCGTCCACGTTGAAAAAATGTATTCGGTGTCGGCCAGTTGATCGCGGTATTCTGATAACTGTGCTTTGGAAAGAATAAGCTCGGCACCGCACAGCTCCTTGAGCTCGGCACGCAGCTCCTCGCTGTAAACGGCACGAAGCGAGCCGGGGTTTTCTACTAAATAAATCGCCTTCATCATGATCCTCCTTATGCTGTAGGGCTGTTTTTGCTTTGTTTTCTGTATTGGGACGGCGTACAGCCGATCTCTCGTTTGAAATAGCGGGACAGACTGCTCATGTCGGTAAATCCGACGCGCTCACAAATGTCGGTGATACTCAGATTGGTTGTTTCGAGTAGCTCGCGTGTGGCGGCAATGCGACAGAGCAAGTGATAATTTTTGATGCTGTAGCCCGTGATGTCCTTGAACAGATGGGCCAGATAGTAGGGACTCAAATGAAATTCGCGGCTGAGCGAGGACAACGTCGGCGGATCGGTCAGCTCACGCTCCAGACGCGCTTTGATGCGTACAACGGTGTCCGTCCGCTTGTTTTCCGCGAGTGGGAAAAAGGCGGGATTGACGCGATATAGCATGAGCAGCATAGAGCATAGCAGGCGCTCCGGCGCATCGGCGAACTCACCGTCCTGCCGTTCAAATTCGGCAAGCAGGAGAGAAAGAAAAGCATCCATATGTAAGGTATCGTACAGCGGAAGCACATGACAAAAGCCGTTCGGACGGTCGGAAAAGACCGAAAGCAGCCGAAAATTGCCGTGCAATCCCACCTTGTGCGGATAGACGTTGAGCATATATCGCTCATATGCTTGACCGTGCACCGTCACGGCGTGCTGCTCGTGGCAACCGATAAAGACAGCCGAGGGGCGGTCGATGTGATAGTGCCGTCCTTCGATATTGAAAGTAACATCGCCTTGGCGGACATAGATCATTTGATGATAACCCGTGTGCGTGTGAATATGGGACGAATCAAGGTCACACAAATAGCGCACCTGTTGGATCATTGACATAACACGCCCTCCTTTTTCGTCCAATGCGCAAATTTTCACTATAAAATCGCAATATTCCCCTTGCAAAATCGCAAAAAAACTCTTATAATGAATTATACCGCAGTGTGCGCGGAAAGTCAAGGCGTTTTGACAAAGGCGCCAATTTTTATCACAAGAAGGAGTGCGGGGCGATCCGCTGTGACAGATATGGCATATAGCGTTCCCAAAAATGAACAACAGTATCGAGAGCTTTGCGCCGAGGCGGGTGTGGATCTGCCTTGGTCGGATTCAACCGATATACTTCGCACGCCCTTGTATATCGGCGGCAAGATCGCGCCAAACCGTATTGCGTATCAGCCGATGGAGGGTTGCGACGGAACACCCGACGGCAGACCCGACGAGCTGACGCTTCGCCGTTATGATCGCTTTGCCAAGGGCGGAGCGGGCATCGTGTGGGCAGAGGCTATGGCTGTAATGCAACAAGGGCGTGCCAATCCCCGACAGCTGTACATAAATGAGCAGACGGCGGATGATTTTGCCCGTTTGGTCGAGAGCATCAAGACGACGTGTCTGAAGGAAAACGGCTACGAACCGCTGGTTATTGCGCAGTTGACTCATTCGGGACGCTACAGCAAGCCCGAGGGAAAGCCTGCCCCTTTGATTGCCTATCATTGTGCGACACTGGAGGCAAGCAATCCCATTGACGACAGCCGCATCGTGACGGACGATTATCTGGAGACGGTACAGCAAAAGCTGATCGAGGGCGCGCAGTTGGCCAAAAAGTGCGGTTTTGACGGCGCGGATATCAAGTGCTGTCACCGGTATCTGCTGTGCGAGTTGCTCAGTGCATATGAAAGAGAAGGCAAGTTTGGCGGTAGCTTTGAAAACCGCACCCGCCTGTTCCGCACGGCAGTGAGTGAATCGGTGCGCCTGTGTGGCAACGAGTTTCTTATCACCTCGCGCATGAATCTGTATGACGGATATCCTCGCCCCGACGGTTTTGGCGTGCGCGACGACGGCACGACCGAGCCCGACATGACCGAGGCCATCGCGCTGTGCCAAGCGCTGCGCGACAGCGGCGTTAAGCTATTGGATTTTACGATGGGCAATCCTTATTTCAATCCTCACGTCAACCGCCCCTACACCCGCGGCGGATACGAAGCGCCCGAGCACCCAATGGTGGGCTGTGAACGTATGCTCAAGGGCACAGCCGAGGTAGCGCGCGCCATTCCCGAGGTCGCTGTCATCAGCTCGGCGATGACCTTCATGGGCTGTGCCGCACCCCACGTAGCGGCAGGCTGCATCGAGCAGGGCTGGTTTGCTTTTGCCGGCTTTGGCCGCCAGACGTTGGCTTATCCCGACATGGCCAAGGACGTTTGCATGACGGGAGAGTTGGACGAAAAGAAGATTTGTATCGCTTGTTCCAAATGCACCGAGATCATGAGAAAGCCCGGCGGTACCCCCGGTTGCGTCGTCCGCGACGCGCAGGTCTATGCGCCGATCTACAAAGAGTTAGTGCAGAAGTAAAAGAAGGACGGTGTGGGGGACTTCTTGAAAGAAGTCCCCCACACCCCCGAGAACTTTTAAAGAAAAAAGGAATGTTCGCCCTTGCGACTTCTCCTATCTCTGTAGGGGAAAGGGCGTGCGTTGTTTGGCAGGTACTGCTGCGAGCTGCGTGGGGCCCATCCCATTCGCTCCACTAAAGCCTCGCCCTTCGGGAGAGGTGGCGGCGAAGCCGACGGAGAGGGCCCTCTCCGTCGGCTTTCGCGGGAGCTCTCCCTGAGGGAGAGCCTACCCCTTCCAATGCTTGCCGCGCGTGTTGACTGCCTTGAAGCACCACACAAACGAGAGATATGTCTATCTCGTCTTTCGCTTTGCAGCGCGGCACAGACAAGGGAGAGCCAAGAGGGAACGTCTTGGCTCGTTTCTTGGCTACTTCTTGTCGAGTGACAAGAAGTAGCACCATCGCACAGCGCGCCGCGTTGTGGCGCGCCCATCCGGCTACGCAGTTAGTCAAAAATCTTATCCAACAAGGAGACCACCATGAAACAATGCGCTATCATTACCGGTGCCCTCGGCGGCATCGGCTACGAAACCGCCAAAACCTTCCTCTCTCGTGGCTATACCGTCATCGGTATGGACGTCCGCCCCGCCGCTGATTGCCAGGAGCAGATCGACGCGCTTAGCGAAGACTTCGTCTACGTTGCCGGCAATCTCGCCAGCTCCGACGATCGCGCCACACTGATCGATACCGCAATCAAAACAGCCGGGCGCATCGACGCGCTGGTCAATGTTGCAGGCGTCGCACCCAAAGTACGTCGCGATCTGCTTGAGATGACGGAGGAAAGCTACGATTTCGTCATGGATATCAACACCAAGGGAACCATGTTCCTGACTCAGCTTGCCGCCCGTCAGATGCTCACGCAGGAGCGTGATAAGAGCGGTGTGCGGGGGTATATCGTCAATATTTCGTCCTGCTCGGCCTATACCAGCTCGACCTCGCGCGGAGAGTATTGTGTGAGCAAGGCAGGCACGACCATGCTGACTATGTTATATGCAGACCGACTGGCAAGCGAGGGCATTCCCGTCAATGAGATCTGCCCCGGCATCATCGCCACGGGCATGACGGCGGTCGTCAAGGAAAAATATGACAAGCTGATTGCCGAGGGCCTGGTGCCTGCCGGTCGCTGGGGACAGCCTTCAGATATTGCCAAGGCGGTCATGGCGCTGTGCGACGGAACGCTTGGCTATACCACGGGGCAGTCGATCATTGCCGACGGAGGCATGCATATTCGGAGGCTGTGAGATAAGAGTTGGTTGTATTTTAACAACTTCTTCTACGGACGCGCACCCAGCTTCGCGCGTGCGCTGTGCCGGCCTTTTATGCTACTTCTTGTCACTCGACAAGAAGTAGCCAAGAAACGAGCCAAGACGTTCCCTCTTGGAACTCCCTTGGCTTTGCCACGCTACAAAGAGGAACAAGAGAGATCACATATCCTGATTTGATGCCGTGCTTCAAGTGTAGCCACCACGCGTGGCAGACGTAGAAGGCAAAAAGCTTTGGCTTTCGTTTTGCTTAAAATTTCGTCTATCATGAGGTGCGTGGCAGTTGGATATTATACTGCTGGCGCAACGTGCGTGCGTCTTCCGTGTTTGCAAGTTTCTTTAACTTGCAAATGCAAGATCTGAAGAAGCACCCCTTCGCGAAAAAATGAGTGGAGCGACAGCGAAACGACTTTTCGCGTAGCGGGTTTCTTAAGGGCATTAGGCCCTTAAGTGTCTTTTCTTCGCCTATTCTTTGCGACAAGGCAAAGAATAGGCATCCTGCCGCACCGCGCACGCGCAAAGCCGTGTACGCGTCCGGCTACGCACATAAGAAATACGTTAGAAATCTCCCCGAAAGGATGATATTTTATGAAAACCATCACCCTCTCTACCGCTATCATCGGCACTGGTGCCGCCGGCTATAATGCCGCTTTGCGTCTGTCACGTATGGGTCAGACCGACATTGCTATCTTTACCATGGGCATCATGAACAGCACCTCGCGCAATACGGGATCCGACAAGCAGACCTACTATAAATTATCCCTTGCCGGCTCCGCCCCCGACTCGCCCGAGGCTATGGCGCGCGATCTGTTTGGCGGTCGCTGTGTCGACGGCGATCATGCACTTTGCGAGGCCGCTCTATCGGCACAATGCTTTTATCAGCTTGCTGAATTGGGCGTGCCCTTTCCCGTCAACCGCTACGGCGAGAGTGTCGGCTATCAGACCGACCACGATGTTCGCGGCCGTGCGACCAGCGCAGGGCCATTGACCTCCAAGCTGATGACCGAGTGTCTTTCGCGCGAGGTCGAGCGGTTTGGAGTCGCGGTGTATGACCGTTGCCAGATCGTTCGTATTTTGAAGGACGATAAGGGCGAGGCACTTGGCTTTGTCGCCCTCAATACAGCAGTGACGGACGAGGATGGCCGCCTGCTGACAGTTATTTGCAAAAACATCATCTGGGCGACGGGTGGCCCTGCCGGTATTTATGCCGATTCGGTCTATCCCCTCGGTCATGTCGGCTCGACGGGCGTCGCCCTCGAAGCAGGCGCTAAAGCGAAAAACCTGACCGAATGGCAGTACGGACTTGCCTCGGTCGCTCCGCGTTGGAACGTGTCGGGCACGTATATGCAGGTGTTGCCTCGCTTTGTATCGGTGGATGCCGAGGGCAACGAATATGAGTTTTTGAATGAATATTTTACCGACCTTGGCGAGTGCTTGTCCCGCGTATTCCGCAAAGGCTACGAGTGGCCGTTTGACAGCCGCCGCGCGCGCGAGGGCTCGTCCGTCATCGATTTGCTCGTCTATCGTGAGACCAAATTGCGCGGCCGCCGCGTCTATCTTGATTTTCGCTGCAATCCTGCCGGATTGGCCCAGCTTCCTTATGATCAGTTGGACGAAGAAGCTCGCAAGTATCTCGAAAACGCAGGCGCTTGCTTTGGCACGCCGATCGAAAGATTGGATCACATGAACCGTCCTGCCATCGAGCTGTATGCCTCCAAGGGTGTGGATATCACCAAAGAAATGCTTGAGATTGCCTTGTGCGCCCAGCATAACAACGGCGGTCTTGACGTGGATCTTTGGTGGCAGACGGATGTTCCCGGTCTGTTTGCCGTCGGCGAGGTTGCCGGTACACACGGCGTTTACCGTCCGGGAGGCAGTGCGCTGAATGCGGGTCAAGTTGGCTCGCTTCGTGCCTCGCAATATATTGCTCGCAAGCGTTCGGACAGACCGAGCGAGCCGGCAATGGCCCAGATGCAAGAACGGATCGAAACGGCTGTGCGCGAGTTGAATGTGCTTTGCGGCAAGCTGCTGGCCAATGGACAGGCGCAGGGGGATAACACCAATGCCTTGCTTACCGAGCATCGTGCTGATATGAGCGCGTGTGCCGCCGCTATTCGAAACGTGACGGCCATGAAGACGCTGATCGAAAAAGACCGCGCTCTACTTTCGGCATTTGGCAGCCGCGTGGCCGCGGTGGGTTCGCTTGGCCTGGCCCGTGCGTTTTCACTGCGTGACGCGTTGATCACCCAAATCACCATGCTGTCCGCCATGATCGACTATGCCGAAGCAGGGGGCAGATCCCGCGGATCAGCTATTTACACAGCTCCCGACGGTCAGTCGGCGGCGGGACTTGAGCATGAAGCAGACGGACTATTCCGTTACCTGCTCGATGATGGCGCGCGAGATACGGTCACGCAAACGCTATCCTATGACGCGGCAGAGATGGATTGCCACGCCGCATGGCGCGCGGTGCGACCGCTCCCCGAAAGTGGCGGTTTTTTTGAAAACGTCTGGCGGAGCTATCGCGAAAACGGAAACGTGTATTGATCAATGAAGAATAACCCTCCTTTTTTCGGGGAATACTGGAACTACCGAAAAAAGGAGGGATTTTTTATGACGTTAAGTACCAAGGAAACCAATTTGCTCAAGGACATGAAGGGACAGGAGCAGCTTTGTATCGATAAATACGAAAAGTATGCTTCTGAGGCCTGCTCGAGCGAGCTGACATCGCTCTTTCACGCGTTGGCCGACGTTGAACGAACGCACCTGACTACCATCAACGATATGATGCAGGGCAAGGTTGGCAGTACCGGCAGCTCCGGGGTATCGCCGCTGAACGGTGTAAGCTGTGGCAAGGTCTCGTATGCAAGTGAGGATGGCAAGAAAAAGGATGCCTTTTTGTGCTCGGATATGCTGACGACCGAAAAGCACGTGTCCTCGCTGTATAACACGGGGGTATTTGAATTTGCCGATGTGCAGGCGCGGAATAAGCTCAATCATATTCAGACTGAGGAGCAGGAGCACGGACAGAAGATCTATGAGTTTATGAATGCGAATGGGATGTATCAGTAAAAAGAACGGCGTTTTTCACCCATAAAAGGATCGTTGCGATCGTTTGGGCGAGCCGTCCTTTTTCTCCGATAAAAGATCTTGCCGACGCGCGAGGGGGACTTCTGAAAAGAAGTCCCCCTCGTACTTTATTCCTCTTCGTTTTTCTTTTCTAATTCCTTAATTCTTGCCTCAAGCCGCGCGATCTCCTGCGCCACGGGGTCGGGAATGTGGACCTGGTCAATGTCGTCGCTGACGCGGCGGCCCTGCTGACGCACCACGCGCGCAGGCACGCCGACGGCAGTCGACTCGTCGGGAATCTCCTTGAGCACGACAGCGCCCGCGGCGATCTTGCTGTTATCCCCAATGGTGAACGGTCCGAGCACCTTGGCACCCGCACCGACCATGACGTTGTCTCCCAGCGTCGGATGGCGCTTGCCAATGTCCTTGCCTGTGCCGCCCAGCGTTACTCCCTGATAGATGGAGCAGTTGTCGCCGATTTCGGTCGTTTCGCCAATCACCACGCCCATGCCATGGTCAATGAAGAAGCCTTTGCCAATGGTCGCACCGGGGTGAATCTCAATGCCTGTTGCCGCGCGCGCGATCTGGCTGATCAGGCGAGCGGGGAAATAGTGCTTGGACACATACAATTTATGTGCCACACGGTAGGCAAGAATGGCGTGCACGCCCGAGGAAAGCAGCAGCACCTCAATATCGCTTTTTGCAGCGGGGTCGCGCTGACGTACCGCCGCGATATCCTCACAGATCTCGGTACGAATCTTGTCGGGCAACAGCACCAGCCGGCGCAGGCGGCGCGAGGTTCTTCGATAAAGGCCGCGCAACGCACGATGGGCAGCCTTTATTTCATTTTCAAATACAAAATCAGACATAAAAAGCCTCCAATATGGATAAAAATAGCGAGAAAACACAGCCCGAGACGAACGAGAAAACATATCGCTGTCGAAGAGGTTTGGTACGACATGAATCGGCGCGAAGCGGGGGAAGTTTTGGCACTTTTTGTGCAAAACGCGCATAAAGGTAAAATTTGACTTTTCCGCAAATCGACCGCGAAAACCAAAGATCAAATGTGGAAAACTCTGTGGAAACTGTGTGAAACCTTGATGTTGCCATGTTTTTTTGGTGTCGATTTTTTTCTTGGGCTGTGGAAAAGTCTTGTCAAGAGGAAAATCGTCGATTTTTCATTTTCTGTGGATTGAACAACGACACGACATGTCGTACTGCGACATTTGACATCGCATTTTTAAATCGAACAGATCAGCTGCTCCAGTGCGGCGTAGCCCTGGGGCGAGAGCTTGAGGGCACGATCGGCCTCGCCGGCAGCGGTGATCATGCGGCGGATCGCCGCCTCGCCCGCAGACGCGGCGCTTTTTCGGTAAAGGGACACTTTGTATTCATGTAGCTTGAGCGCGCTTGCCACCTCGGCAGGTGTTTTTCCCTCGCGGGTGAGCAACAGCACGGCCAGCATATCACAGCCTGTGCGAATGACCTCGGACAAAATGAACAGCGGCTCGGTGCGGCGGAATTTTAGATCGGCCAAAATATCCAGTGCCCGTGCGGCATCCCGATCCATCAGCGCACCCGCGAACGCAAAGGCATCGTATTCGGTGCTCGGGCAGGCAACGGTATGAATATCGGCTGTGGTGACGGCCACTCTTTCGTGCGCGAGAACGTAATAGCTGATCTTGTCGATCTCGGCGGCCAGCGTCATCATGTTGCGGCCACAGCAGTCGATCAACGTCTGGCACAGCTCGGGTGTGGCGGTCGCGCCGTTGTGCTCGAAATGGCGGATGCACCAACCGACCAGCTTGGCAGGGGTACATCGCTCGTAGCGCACAGGGCGGAGCGAGGCACACAGTTTGGATAGTGTGGCCGATGGGCGGCGGGGCAGGTAACCCTCGTCGAGATTGCCCGACGCGACGGGAAGAAGCACGGTGTTATAGTCATACTCATCCAGCTCGGAGAGCACTTCGCAAAGCCCATCCAGCTCGCTTGCTTTCATGGTATTGATGTCCAATCCGCGCAGAAGGATGACCTTGCGGTCGGCCATCATGGGTAGAGACATCAGCGCCGAGCGCAGCTTTTCGGGATGGAAATCGAGCGCATCAAGAATGATTTCGTTGAAGCAGGCGAAGGAGGGGTCGCCGATCAGCGTTTCTCGGGCGTAGTTGACGGCGAGATTTTTCAGATAGTCCTCCTCGCCAAAAAGCAGATATCCTGTTGCAGGGTTGGATTTGACCTCGCGGCGGAAATCAGCGTCCTTTAGCATATTCAATTCGGCCACAAGATCACCTCCCGAGGTTTTTTCTTATTATAGCATATTTGTAAGGGAAGTGCAAGGTGTTTTTTTCGGCGGGGGAGTGAAATGTTTGTTTGGCTTGATTTTATACAACTACTCCTTGAGCCTCGCCCAGCTCCGCGCGCTCGGTGTGCGGCAATGATGCCCTTTCTTTGTCGTTCCACAAAGAAAGGGCGAAAGAAAAGGAACCAAAGGGCCTAATGCCCTTTGGATTCCCGCAACGCGAAAAGTCGTTCCGCTGTCGCTCCACTCATTTTTTCGCAAAAGTAAGCATCTTCAGCTTTTGCGTTGGCGTTTTCAATAAAAACGCCAACACGAAAGTTGCACGCAAGCAAGCAAAAATTGTTGCCATCTGCGACGCACCCCAGTTCAACTAACTTTTTAACAAAAACGATTTCGCTCCCTTCGCCTGCCGCGCGTGGTAACTGCCGTCGGGAGATGCATAAAAGACGCAGATGTTTTTCTCGTGGAGCGCTTTGAAGCGCGGCGCGGTGTGTAGCAAGAAACGATAGCCTGCTTGCAGTAGGAGGCAAATCTTTGATTTGCCGACGCGAAAGCTGCAGACGCGATAACGCCTTTTGGTAACCACCAAAAGATAGCGAAAGCGGAAAGCCTTGCGGGTTTCTTAAGGGCATTAGGCCCTTAAGTGTCTTTTCTTCCGCCTATTCTTTGCGACAAGGCAAAGAATAGGCATTAATATAGCATACCGAGCGCGCGCAGCAGGGCGAGGCCCAAGAAGTAGTTGTGAAAAATTCCGACTACTTTTACACGCGCAACGCCATATTTCGCAAGCGGAATAGCAAGTTTTGTTCGCCCGCTAAACACGGGTGTCATGCAAGCATGAACACAAAACTAGCTGTGTGCGCGTCCAGTGGAGCAGTAGCAAAAGATCAAGGAAAAACAAAAAACACCCCAACCGTCAATCAACAGTTGGGGTGCATAATTCAAAAGATCAACCCTTCACCAAATGATACGCAAATCCAGAAATCTCATCCGCAAGGTAAATAAACGTCAGCGAGCCGTCCTTATCGTATCTTGCCGAGGACTCGTCAAACTTCGCGCCTCTGCGGGAAAGATGATAAACCGCACGGTCAATGTTGGGCGTTGCAATGGCGATGTGACCCATCGTACCGCGACCGGGAGCTTTCATGAATTCCAGCGGCGTGCCGGCAAAAATGGACACGGGAAGCTCTCTGCCCGCATAGCCGAACAGACGGTCAGCCGTCGCGGCGCTCTCACGGCACTCGGCCTCATCGGCGCAGTTGATGCCCAGATGCTCAAAACGCAGATTCAGCATGATATCAACAGCCTCACGCGCCAACTTCTTAATACCATCGAAGTTGCCTTCGGCCAGCATCTTGGCGGGAACCATCCAGCTACCACCGCAAGCGATGATGCGGTTCCAAGCCAGATAATCACCCACGTTGGAAGGCGAGATACCGCCCGTCGGCATAAAGCGAACGCTGCCGTAGGGTGCGGCCATGGCCTTGAGCATATTCAGACCGCCCGAGGGCTCGGCGGGAAAGAACTTAACGACCTTGAGTCCCAGCTCCATGGCCTGCTCGATGCCCGAGGGATTGTTGATGCCGGGCATGACGGGAATATCACGCTCAACGCAGTATTTGACGACGGTGGGGTTGAGACCGGGGCTGACGATAAACTTCGCGCCAGCGGCAACTGCCTCGTCGACCTGCGCGGTGGTGAGAACCGTACCCGCGCCGACCAGCATGTCGGGGCAAGCCTTGACCATCTCGGCGATGGCTTCGGCAGCGGCGGCCGTACGGAAAGTGACCTCAGCGCAGGGCAGACCGCCCTCGTCCAGCGCGCGAGCTAAGGGGGCGGCGTCCTTTGCGTCGTCGATCTTGATGACCGGTACCAGACCGATCAGGGATAGTTCTTTGATTACGTCCATGATATGTATGCTCCTTGTATAAAAAATGTCATTGAGATATATGCGCAAAAAATTCCTCGGACGGCGTCCGAGGAATTTTTTTATCCCGCCGAGCCGTGTGACCGGAGATTGAGAAACCCTGCCCCAAGCAAGGCGGTGCCCTGTCCGTGGCTTTACTGCTCCCAGCGTCCGCGTCTTTGCCGAGACAAGTCAATCGGGAAAAAGAGCGGGAGGTCTGCAAACCACCGCGGAACCATTCTCCGGGCTCCTTTATTCATTCGTAGGTCCTAATATCCGACCATCACGCACTAAGCAGGAATTTTTTTCTGTGGAATCAGCCCTCGGCGTCGAAATCGACGGTCGAGAACATATCGTCGAAGAAATCGGCCACGCGGTCGAACTCCTCGTCGTCGTCGATGGTGAACAGCGACTCGTCCCCGTTTTCGTCCACCTCGCTCTTGAGAATGACGTACTCAAAGGTGTCGCGATTCTCGTCTTCAGCCTCGTCTGCGGGGATCATGGCGTAGTACATCACGCCGCCAACCTCGCCCGAGCCGATCAGCTCAAAATCGATCTCGTTTCCGTCTTCATCGGTCAGGGTAAATTTCTCGATCTGCTCCTCTTCGGGCAGCTTGTTTTGTTCGCTCATACGGAAATCCTCCGTTTCTGTTTTTTACATTTGATGATATCCGCCGAGATGCCTCGTCGGTATCTTTATTTTACATGATTTGCTCTTTCTTGTCAATGCCCTTGCGCGATTTTCCGCATTTTCACCAAAACCGCGTCTCAGAACAGCGGACTGAAGGTACGCAGAATGGCATCGATCAAGCTTTGCCAGAAGCGGAGCGGGCGCTTTTGATCTTTCAAAGCGATGACTCGGCTTTTTTGCATGGTTTGTTCGCAATCGCGCTTGAGTGCCAGGACAACCTCGCCTCCGTAAAGTAGCGTACCGCATTCAAAGTGTAAATACAAGCTGCGATAGTCCATGTTGATGGTACCGACTACGGCGATCTTGTCATCGCACACAAAGCTTTTCGCGTGCAAAAAGCCGGGGGTGTATTCGTAAATTTGAACGCCTGCTCTCATCAAGGCGGGGTAATACGAGCGAGTCAGGCGATAGGCCGTCTTTTTATCGGGAATACCCGGCGTGACGATGCGCACGTCCACTCCTCGCTTGGCGGCGGTGCACAGCGCAGTCTGCAGCTCGCTGTCGATGATGAGATAGGGGGTAAAGATATACACGTAGTCCTGCGCTTGGGCAAGAATTTCGAGATACACCGTCTCGCCTACGTTTTCGTCGTCCAGGGGAGAATCGGAGTAAGGGATGACGGCGGCGGGAGTGCGTTCGTCGGCGATCGGGACGGTTTCGGGGAGGTACGGGGAATAGTCCGTCTCAGTTGGCCGAAAGGCGTTCCACAGATTGAGGAACATATGAACAAAGCTGTGGACCGCCGCGCCCTCCAGCCGCAATCCGGTGTCTTTCCAATGGCCAAAGCGTACCTTTTCGTTGATATATTCGTCGGCGATATTGATGCCGCCCGTGTAGACGACGCGACCGTCGATGATGGTATATTTTCGATGGTCTCGGTGATTCATAACAATGGACAAAAAGGGAAGGATACGGTTAAAACCAAGCGTACGAATCCCCTGCTTTTCCGCTCGCGCGACGAAGGATAGTGGGGTTGCCGCTTCACATCCGATGTCATCATAAATGATACGGACGTCGACGCCCTCGGCCGCTTTGCGCGAGAGTACGTCGAGCAATGTATCTAACATTTTACCCTCGGCGATGATAAAGTATTCGAGGAAAATATAGTGTTGTGCTTTTTCCAAATCAGCCAATAGAGCAGGAAACAGCTCGTCGCCCAGCGCGTAGTAGGTCGCGGCAGTATCGGCGTAGGCGGGGTAAGAGCCGTGACGGGCAAGATAGTCACAGGTCGCGCTAAAGCGAGGCGGCAGATCCTTTGGCGGACGGGGAGGCGGAGGCGCCGGGTGCTCGTGCTCGACGGTTTCGATCTTTTTTCGCATACGGCGAGACAAGTGCTTGTTGCCGAAGACGCCGTAAATGAGCAGGCCGAATAAAGGAAGTGCGCACAGAACGATGATCCAGCTGATTTTATAGGCGGGATTTTCTTCCCGACGGACGATATACAGGGCGAGCAAAAGACTTAACACCGTGAAAGCGATATTAATGCCAACAGCATACTGGGACAGGCGAAAGACAAACCAGCAAAGCCAGGCGAGCTGGACGGCGAGGAGCAGCCCTGTGAGTGTGATCCGGTTTATGATTTTGTGGAGAAAATGCCGCGTGCGGCGAGGGGGTTGTTTTTTTGACATGGGATGCTCCTTTCTGCGAGAAGTTGGGGAGATTGGATTTTTTAGAGCTTATGTAGCCGGGATGGCGCGGGAGTAGCTAAAGTTTTTTACTGTTTGCTTCTACAGCCTCGCCCAGCTGCGCGCGCTCGGTGTGTCGGCAAGATGCCATTTCTTTGTCGTTCCACAAAGAAATGGCGAAGATATGGTGGGCTTTAGCAATAAAGATACTTCCAAAGTTCAGTTTGCCCACCTCGAAGAATTTTGCAAGCAAAATTCTTCCCATAGAACGCAAAATTCTATTTGGGGCCTAATGCCCTTAAGAAACCCGCAAGATTTTTCGCTTTCGCTATTTTTTGGTGGTTACCAAAAGGCGTTGTCGCATCTGCAACTTTTGCGCAACGAAATCCAAAGATTCCGTTGCTATTGCAAGCAGGCTATCGTTTTCTACTTCATTCCGCGCCGCGCTGCAAAGAGCATCAAGAGAAAAATACATATGATTTTTATGCATCGCTCGACGGCAGTTACCATGCGCGGCGGGCGGTAAAAGTAAAAGAATTTGCCCTGCTAACCCATCTTGGGCGTGCGCTTATGCGCCCAAGATGGAGGAGCTTTGCGAGAGTACAAGCCCCGACGGCTCTCAAAAGCCGTCGGGAGGCAGGGTTCCAAGGGGTATTAGACCCCTTGGCGCGTTTTCTTGGTTCGTTCTTTGCCGCGCGGCAAAGAATGAACACTCCAAGCCGGTACAGCTCAGCGCGCGGTGAAACCGCGCAGTATGAGCGTCCCAAGGAGAAGCTGCTAAAAATTTAATCTACCCCCCGCTCCAAATGTCGCGAGGACTGCTCCATTAGAACAGTCCCCGCGAAGTCAATCAATTATTCAATTAAATCTCTTTACCCAGAATTTTCACCGACTTGACCAGTCGCTCGCACTTGATCCATTCGGTCTTGCCGGGACACAGACGATATTGGCCAATGGTCGCAAAAATGTACCATGCCGAGGTGGTACCGTTGTCCTCGTCACCGGGATAGCCCGCGTCGCTCGAGTTGAAGGCTTCAAGTGCCAGCTTCTTTGCCCAATAGTTGGTCTTATCCTGCGCGCCCAAAGCGGCAAACAGGAAGGGCAGGTGGAAGGAGGGCTGGTTGGAAATGGCCATCTGACCAAAATCCACAGCCGCCATCTCGGTCATCTCGTGGATCTCATTGTTGTAGCCGAATACACGGTACTTGGGAGGCGTGTTGAATAGTTCGTCCAGCTTGGCGATCAGCTTGTCGGCACCGCCGTGCAGCTCTGCCAGACCCTCAATGTCGTGAGGAACGGCAAACGAGTTCTGCCATGCCGAGCCCTCGGTGTATTCTCCACCCCAAGAGCAGGGATCGAAAAATTCTGCCATGTTACCCTCGGTGTCGCGACCGCGCATAAATCCGCTGGTGGCATCAAAAATGTTTTTGTAGTTTTTGGAGCGAGCCATGTATTCGTCAACCAGCTCGTCATGACCGAGCACCTTGGCGACGGTGGCGATGCACCAGTCACCGTAAGCGCTGTCTTGCGTCAGGTTGACCGATTCGCGCTGCTCGTTGCGGGGCATATAGCCGTACTTGAGATAGGAGGTTGCACCGTTACGGCCGTAGCGACGATCGGGCGCGTCGTTGTTGGCGTGGTGAAGCATGCCCTTGAGTGCATTTTCCAGCACCTCGCGCTTGCCAATGCCGTTGACAGCGGCCTCGGCGATGACAGCATCGATCAGAGTACTGGGCATGCAGCCGACCTCGCCGAGCGAGGGCCATCTGGGCAGCCATCCGCACTCGAGGTAATCGTTGACGAAGCCCTCGAGCATTTCGGCAAATTCATCGCGGGCGATGAGGGTGTACAGCGGGTAAACGGTACGGTAGGTATCCCAGAAGCCGTTGTCGGTATAGCGAACGCCGGGACGGGTCTTGCCGTCGGCGGGCGTATAGTGGACGGGGTTGCCGTCGGCATCCAGCTCATATGCCTTGTGAGGGAACAGGAAAGGACGGTACAGGCAGGAATAAAAAGTCTTCATCTGCTCCTCATCGTCCGTTTCGATCTCGATGCGGTGCAGCTTTTCTTCCCAGTTGTTCTCGGCCATGTTACGGATCACGTCAAAGTCAAGATCTCCGCACTCACGTTCCATAGCGGCGACGGCCATGTCCTCGCTGATGTAGGAGATGCCCAGACGAGCCTCGACGACACGGTTCTTGACAGCTACGTGAATACAAGCGCCTCTGCCTTCGCCGGCGGCGTAGGTGCGTTGGGTATCGACAACGTCACCCAGGAAACGGACAACAAAATACATCTTGAAGTCAACGGCGATGTCTTGGGTATGGCCGTCGGTCGTGCCGTACAGCGTGTTGGTTTTCTCGTCAAAGCGGTAGGTATAGTTGCCCTTAACGGGAAGGAAGGACAGATAAGAGGGGCGATCATCACCGTAGGTCAGACGGATGGCGGCACCGCGCTCAGTCGGCGTCAGCTCAAAGGTGCAGTTCGAGCGCAGGAAGGTCAGCTTGAGATAGTCGTGACGCTGAACAGAGTCCTGAATACGGTAGCCCGACCAAGCACCGGCGGCCGTGTTGGCGACGATGTCGTTTTGGGGGGTCATAACGAAAGTGCCGTAGTCGTTGATCCAAGGGCTGGGCTGGTGGGTCAGACGAACGCCCTCGGCGAATTCGTGCTCGGGGTGGTAAAACCAACCTTCACGGCTTTCGGTCTGGATGCAGAAGGGAGCCATACCGAAGGGGATCTGGGTCAGCGGCAATGTGTTACCGTAGGAACGGCGGGGAATGGATTTGGTACCCATTTTAATGTTGACATAAGGGATGTATTTCATGATAACCCTCCGAAAAATGATTTTATGTCGTAAAGTGAGGCAGAGCCTCTTGATTGTAGAGTATTATATCATAGTATGGGGAAAATTTCAAGGAAAATTGAGGAGTTTTTGTGTAATATGTGTAAATTTTTTGCGCGGTTTTTTGGCGCGCCACGACGCGGCGCGCTATGCGGGGATGCTACTTCTTGGCCTTCCCCAAGAAGTAGCCAAGAAACGAACCAAAGGGCCTAATGCCCTTTGGATTCCCGCAACGCAAAAAGGTCGCGGCGCTGTCGCTCTGCTCATCTTTTTGCGAAGTGATACATTTTCAAATTTTGTGTTCGCATTTTAAGAAAAAATGCGAACACGAAAGGCGCACGCAACGAGTGACAGCGAAGGCTTTTGCCGAATGCGACGCTCCCCGTGACAGACGAAATTTCAAGCAGGACGAAAACGAAAACTTTTTGCTTTGCCTGCCTGCCGCTCGTGGCGGCAAAACGGCGAGAGATGGAGAAAAAGCATTTATGTTTTTCTCCTGATCCTCTTTGCAGAGCGGCACGGAAAGGGAGATCCAAGAGGGAACGTCTTGGCGCCTTTCTTGGTCACTTCTTGGGGCGGCCAAGAAGTGACAGAAAAAATGCTTTTACCGAGCGCGCGAAGCTGGGCGAGGCTGTGGGAGAAGCTGTTTGAATTTCAGAAAAAAGCAACCCCGAACTCTGCTCGTCGCAAAATTCGGGGTGTCAAGGTCAAATTATAATCCTCTCTCCTCATCGGTATAATCCCGATGCTGTTTCCAAATATCCAAGATCATCTGATATCTCTGCGCCGGCAGACCACGGAAGGGAACGTTGGACGTTGTAAAGATGTATCCACCACCCGGCTTGCCGTGCTTGAGCGCATACAGCGCACTCTCGCGAACCTCCTCGTCCGTACCTGTCTGCATCAGCGCACAGTTAACATTGCCGCAAATGGCGATGCCCTTTTCCTGCGTCAGCTTCTTGACTACGGCAATGTCCACGCCTGCCATGGGGTCGAGCGAGTGAATGGCGTGGGGCTGGCACTCCATCAATTGATCCAGAATGGGCATGATGTTGCCGTCGGTGTGCTTGATGGCAAAGCCGCCCATCTCGCGGATGTTGCGAATGATCTCGGCAAGGTAGGGCGTGATGTACTCGCGGAACATTTTGGGTGAGAGGAAGGGTCCGGAGTTGTAGCAGTAGTCAGCGCACAGAATGAAGCTCTCAATGCCCGCGTCGAACAATCTCTTGTTGCGTTCGATGGCACCCTTCATGCGCTGGCGGGCCTCCTCGTGTACACCCTCGGGATCGTCGGCGATGCGGTAGGCAAAATCGTACATATGATTGCCGTCGGGGATCTCAAAGGTGCCGTCACCGTGATGGGTCAGCATGACCTTGCCGCCCGTCAAACGGTTGATGTGCTTAGCTGTGGCGATGACATGATCCTCAGTCATAAAGGCCATGGGAATGATAGAATAGTCCAGCTTGTCGTAGACCTCAACCATAAAGTTGGCATTTTCCTCGATCTTGTAGTCGATCTCCTTTTGAGAAAGACCGTTCAACTGGTGCGAATACAGAAAATCGTGACCGAACATGAGGGGCGCGAGCTGATATGCCAGCTCGAAGGTGGGGATGCGGTCGGGGACCTTGCAATTCAGCGCGCAGGCGGCGCGGTCGCGGTGTGTCATAACGTTGGACATGATAAAACCTCCAAGGGATTATTCTTCGACCAGTTTCATGCGGTCGATGACGATGGGCTCACGGGGAACGTCGGCAAAGTAGCCGTAGCGGCCGGTCTTAACGGACGCGATCTGATCCAGCACCTCAAAGCCGTCTGTCAGCATACCGAAGCCTGCGTACTGACCATCCAGATGTGGGGCATCGGCGTGCATAATAAAGAACTGCGAGGAGGCGCTGTTGGGATTGGACGTGCGGGCCATGGACAGCACGCCGCGCTTGTGCATAATGGTGTTTTTGGAGTAGCCGTTGGCGCGGAATTCGCCGGGAATGGAGGCGGTCTCGCGATCCTCAAAGTCCTCGGTGTAGCCGCCGCCCTGGATCATAAATCCGGCAATGACGCGGTGAAAAATGAGACCTTCGAAAAAGCCGGTGCGCACGAGATGAAGAAAATTTGCGACCGTACGAGGGGCAATGTCGCGATACAATTCGGCCGTCATAACGCCAAAATTTCGGACATGAATCTTGATGATTGTTTTTTCCATAATATTAAGTCCTTTCGGTTGAGGATTCTTCCGCGTCTGCGGGATATGCAAGACGGAACAGCTCGTCGATGCGAGTTTGATTTTCCGTAAGATACAAATAGGCAAACAAGCACTCCATGCCCGTGGCGGCGCGGTATTCGGATACCGAGGCGCGCTTGGGAACATTGGCGTGGATGTTGTTTCTGCCACGACGGAAGACAGCAGCTTCCTGTTCGGTCAGAATTGGCAAAATTCGTTGCACGGCCTGCGCTTGGGCGGGGGCGGTGATATATTGCCGCGCCGCTTCGTTCAAATGCGCTGCGGTGGATAGCCCCGAACGCACCAGATGGTCGCGAACACACAGCTCCAACACGCTGTCACCAAGATATGCCAGCGCGGCACAGGACAGATCCGCAAGGGCAGGCACGGGGCGCTTTTTGTTGTCGGACATTATGTCTCCTTATGTCAAAATATTATTTTTCTCGTTCAATCGTTGTTGAGCAAATTGCGCCAGCCGTAGCGACGAATGGAAATCAGCGTCGAGGTGATGACGAACAGCTCGCACAGCACGCCGCCGATCGAGTGAACGAGAAAATTGTTGATCAACCAGGCAGGCGAGCACATGGTAAGCTGTAGCACGCGCAGCTTGCCGCCGTTGCGAAGCCACATACCGATGGTAGTTCCAAGCTGTCCCATGAAAGGGAATATTGCGATCCACCCGTCAAGGTAGAAGCCAATGCCGCCGCACACGCACAGCCCGATGCACATAATGATCAGCTGCGAGGGATGACGAGCGCGCTTATCTGCGAGCATAAAGCAAGAGCGAGCGATGCTGTAGAAATTCAAAACGACGCTGGCGTACGAGCCGAGCAGCAAATAGCTGGCGGAAAAAAAGACGGAGCCAACCAAAAACAGGATAAACACGTTTTTGGTCTTGCGGCACTGCATGGACATGACGTTGGTGGCCATGCCGAAGAGGCTTAACACTTGCGCCACGATCATGACGGTGGGGTTGGAAATGGATGGCATAGGAGTCGCCTCTGTTAGTTCTTCAGACTGTGGATAGGCGCGGGGATACGGCCACCGCGGCCGATGAATTTTTCGGGAGAGTAGGGATTGAGGCGGATGATGGGAGCATAGCCGAGCAGACCGCCGAATTCCACGCTGTCGCCCACACCCTTGCCGATGGCGGGAATCAAACGGACGGCGGTGGTCTTGGTGTTGGCGACACCAATAGAAATTTCATCTGCAATGATACCGCTGATGACGGCGTCGGGCGTATCACCCGGAATGGCGATCATGTCAAGACCGACCGAGCAGACGGCAGTCATAGCCTCCAGCTTTTCGATGGTCAACGCGCCCCGTTCGACGGCGGCGATCATGCCCGCATCCTCGGATACAGGGATAAATGCGCCCGAGAGTCCACCGACGTGTGACGAGGCCATAACGCCGCCTTTTTTGACTGCGTCGTTGAGCATGGCCAGTGCGGCGGTCGTGCCGTGCGCACCACAGCTCTCCAGTCCCATGCCCTCAAGAATATGAGCGACCGAGTCGCCGATGGCGGGGGTGGGAGCAAGCGAAAGATCGACGATGCCGAAGGGAGTATCCAGGCGACTTGCCGCTTCCTTGGCGACCAATTGGCCGACACGGGTGATCTTAAAGGCGGTCTTTTTGATGACGTCAGCCAATTCTGACAGGTCGCAATCGCCTGCCCGCTTGATGGCCGAGGCAACGACACCGGGGCCGGAAACGCCCACGTTGATGACGCTGTCAGGCTCACCGACGCCGTGGAAGGCGCCTGCCATAAAGGGGTTGTCCTCGGGAACGTTGGCAAATACGACCAGCTTGGCCGCACCAATGCTGTCCTTGTCAGCCGTCAGCTCGGCGCACTGCTTGATGACGTGTCCCATTTGCGCGACGGCATCCATGTTGATGCCTGCCTTGGTGGTTGCCACATTGACAGATGAGCAGACAGTTTCGGTTTCAGCCAGCGCTTGAGGAATGACCGAAATCAAATTGCGAGCACCTGCGGTGTAGCCCTTATGAACAAGCGCAGAGAAGCCGCCGATGAAGTTGATGCCCAGCGTACGCGCGGCGCGCTGCAGCGTGTGAGCGATCTTCAGATAGCCGTCGGGAGAGAGAGAGCCGCCGATCAGCGATACAGGCGTGACGGATACGCGCTTGTTGACAATGGGAACGCCGTATTCTTTTTCGATACCCTGTCCGACGCTGACCAGATGCTCGGCGCGGCGGGTGATTTTATCGTAAATTTTATCGCATAAGCGGGCTTCATCCTCGCTGACGCAGTCGAACAGCGAAATGCCCATGGTGATGGTGCGGATGTCCAGGTTTTCTTCCCGGATCATGTTGATGGTTTCAAGAATATCTTGTGTGTTGAGCATGGCAGACCTCGTCAAATGTGGTGCATGGTGTTAAAGATGTCCTCATGCATGGTGTGAATGTCCAGTCCGCGGGTGCGTCCAAGAGCCGCCAGCTCGTCAACAAAATCTGCGAAGGGGATCTTCAGACCGTCCAGCTCGGCGATCATGATCATGGCGAAATACTCGCCCAGTACGTTCTGGGTGATCTCGCGAATATTGGCGCCTCGATTGGCGCAGACGGCAGAAACATCGGCGATAATACCGACGGTATCCTTACCGGTGACGGTGATAACAGCTTTCATACAGACCTCCGAGAATGGAATTTGAGCGGCAAAACTGCCGTAACACCTTATTATACTACAAAAATTCCATTTTTGCAACAGGCAACAAAAAACGAGTTGATATTTTTTGCAAAAAATCCGTGATCGAATGTTCATCAAGGATTTTTTGTTCCGTTTGTCGGTTCATCATATCAAGAATCGCCTTAAGATCGGCCTTGCGGTTCACCGTTTTGGGACGGTAAATTGTGGAGATAACGGCAACAAGACGGGTGTTTTTATTCGAATTCCACTTGCAATCTCTTTGCAGATGTGGTACAATAAGGCAAAACGATAACAATTGCTGCTACGCAGTGAAAACGAGATAAGGAGAAAACCATGGATCCCTCCCAAACCTACGAATACGTGACTTCGCCTCGAAAACAGACTTCTTACAAGATCAAGCGAATATTTATGGTGCTTGCCTACGTTGCTTACGTAGTAGCGCTGCTGATTGTCGGGCTGAATACGCGCCTGCTCGTTCCCATGATGGCACTCATCCCTCTGTCCACCTGGATTATCGTTTGGCTGACCTGGCGGTACGTGTCTGTTGAATACGAGTATTCGCTGACGGGTGGTATCATGACGCTCAATAAAATCTATGGTGGTCGCAGTCGTAAAAAGGTGACGGATATCCGCATTAAGGATATGAGCATGGTCGCGCCGTTTGACGGAGAGTATATCAACGCGGCGGAACAATACGCCCCCGAGCGGACGGTTGATTTTACCTCCGATTTGCAAAAGCCCGAGGTGTATTTTGCCTTATACGAAACCGAGGATAAACGCCGTGGCATTTTGTATTTTGAGGTGACTGAGCAGACGCTACGCATTTTGCGTTATTACAATTCGCAAGCGGTGACGGTTCGTCGCTGACACAAGGAGGAGATGGATATGGCAGGAAAAAGACAGCCTGTGGTTAAGATTCGACTGCAGGAGGAGCTTTTACGCAAGCTGATCGTGATGTCCGAGGCTGAGGGACGAACGCTAAACAATCAAATTTCCATGCTGGCGCGTAATGCGGTGGCCTATCACGAGAGAGCTAAGGGAAAACTTGACACCAAGGCGGTCGCAGCGGTGGATTTGAGTGAGTTCTTTGAGGAAGAAACTGAATGACAGAGAAGGGAACTTTCCGGGCGGGGAGTTCTCTTTTTTGCTTTCGCAAATGATTTGGAAATTTTCATATCTGCTTTTTGGTCTTGCTCTGTATTGTGTGAGCGTTAATAAGGAGAAGATGCTTGTAAATATGCTTTCTCTCCCTGGGCGCGACACAACGCGTCGCGCGGCGGGGTTATGCCCATTCTTTGCCTTGTCGCAAAGAATGGGCGAAGAAAATACACCAAGGCGTTCCCTCTTGGAACCCCTGCCTCCCGACGGCTTTTTGAGAGCCGTCGGGGCTTTTGTTTCAGCAAAGCTCCTCCCTCTTGGGCGCATGAGCGCACGCCCAAGAGGGGATAGTCGAAGCAAAAAGCCCTGCTTTCTTCGCCTGCCGCCCGTGGTGGCAAAACGAAGAGAAACACTTTCCGTAGGGCGGGAGCTTTGCGGTCGCGCTATGGCGCGATGCCCGTGTCTAGCGGGCAAGCAATGCTCGTGTGTCTCGGCGCAAGCCGAGATGTGTAGAGCGGCATTGCCGGGGAGGCCCCGGAGGGAACGTCCGGGCGCGCAATGTTTGCGCCCGCGCTTGCGCGATGTTCGCGTTTAGCGAACAAGCAAACTTGCGATTTCGGCTTGCCGAAATCTGTTTTCTTTCGCCATTTCTTTGTTCAGCGACAAAGAAATGGCATAAGAGCTAACTGCGAGCGCGCGTAGCTGGGCGAGCCTGTAGAAGAAGTCGTTAAAACCTCAGCTTAACAAATCCCCCACGCTGATCTTTCTGCCTCGAATAAAATCTGCCGCCTCCATGCGTCCTTTGCCCTCGGGCAACACACGCAGAATGTCAAGCGCGGTATTTTCTCCGCATGCGACCGTGATCACACCGCCCTCAAGCGAAAGCACCGTGCCAACAGTCGCGTCAGCAGGGCAATCGACCACCGAGCGGCGAGAAGCCAAAATCTTCAGCAGCTTGCCATCGGGCGTGTGGGTGAATGCCAGCGGAATGGGAGAAAGCCCGCGGATCTGATCGTGCAACGCCTTGGCAGGGCGGGAAAAATCGAGCACACAATCCGCTTTTTCTATTTTGGCCGCGTAGGTGGCAAGTGATGCATCCTGTTTTTGGGCAATGAGCGAGCCTTCCCTCAGCGCGGCGATGGTGCGAAGCAATGTCTGCGCACCGACAGCGCCCAGTCGATCATGCATATCTTCAAAATTGTCGTTCTCACCAATCTCAACTTCATCCTTGAGCAGCATATCGCCCGTGTCCAGCCCTACGTCCATATACATGGTCGTGATGCCTGTCGTTGTGCAACCGTCGATGATGGCGCGCTGCATGGGAGCGGCACCGCGATAGGCGGGCAGAAGCGAGCCGTGCACGTTGATGCAACCGTATTTCGGATAGTCGAGCACGTTTTTGGGCAGGATCTTGCCAAACGCCACGACCACGATCAGCTCGGGGTCAAGCTCGCTCAAAAGGGCGGCAAATTCCTCACTTTTGAGCGTCGTGGGCTGATAGACGGGAATGTTTTGTTCTACCGCATATACCTTGACGGGTGGCGGTGTCAGCGCGTAACCGCGGCCCTTTGGCTTGTCGGGCTGGGTGATGACGCCGATAACATTCTCGCCCGACTCGACCAGAGCCTTGAGCGAAAAGAGAGCGAAATCAGGCGTTCCCATGAACAAGATTCTCATTCGTCGTCTTCCTCCAACATATATTCAGCGCTGTCGATGAACAGCTTGCCGTCCAAATGCTCCAGCTCGTGGCAAAAGGCACGGGCGAGCAGGTCGGAGCCGTTCATTTCAAATTCCTTACCGTGGCGGTCGGTCGCGCGGATGGTGACGTATTTGGGACGCTTGACCATGCCAAACTGACCGGGCAGAGAAAGGCAGCCCTCCGAGCCCTCTTGCTCGCCTGCGGTGGCGATGATCTTGGGATTGATCAGCTCGATGAGCTGTCCCGGCTCGGTTTCAATGACGACGATGCGGCGCAAAATACCAACTTGAGGTGCAGCAAGACCAACGCCGTCAGCAGCGCGCATGGTCTCGGCCATATCGTCCAACAGTGTGAGCACGTTGGGGGTGATTTTATCTACGGGACGGCAGACGCGGCGAAGCGTGTCGTCCCCGTATTGTACGATTTTTCTTTTAGCCATATCTATTATTTCCTTTCGGTTGTATGTTCAAAGTGTAGATGGATTGAGATCCACTGAGAGCTGTGCGTCCGAGTTGCCGCCCGTGCCGAAGGTTGTTAAGAGGGAAGCAAACATGGCGCGCGTGCGCTTGTTCAGACGGCATTTAACCACCATGCGCATACGGAATTTGTTGTCCACGCGGTAGACGGGAGCTTCAAACGGCCCGAAGATGACCGTCTGCACGTCTGAAAATTCTCCTTGGATCAGCTTGTTCGTCTCCTCGTACAGCCGACGCGCGGCCAGCAAGAGCGCCTTTTCGTCCTCACAGGAGAGCGAGAGCAGGGCGATGTCGCAGAACGGGGGGAAGACAAGCAAGCGTCGCAGCTTGATCTCGCGGGCGTAAAAGCTTTCGTAATCCTGTGCGCAAGCCAGGCGAATAATGTCGTTGTCGGGGTTGGAGGTTTGAATGATGGCACGACCGGGCGTGTCACCGCGTCCCGCACGACCAATCACCTGGGTGAGCTGGGCGAAGGTGCGCTCGCTGGCGCGGTAGTCGTCCAGATACAGCGAGGCATCGGCCGACAGCACGCCTACAAGCGTCACGTCGGGGAAGTCGTGTCCCTTGGTGACCATTTGGGTGCCGAGCAGGATGTCGGCTTCGTGGGCGCGAAACTGACCCAGCATACGATCATAAGAAAACTTGGATGTTGTCGTGTCGGTATCCATGCGAAGCACGCGAGCTGAGGGAAACAGCTCACCGATCTCTTGCTCGACGCGTTGCGTGCCGTAGCCACCGCGTACCAAATGCTCCGAATGGCAGGTGGGGCACACCTTGGGCAACGGCTTACGGTCGCCGCAGAAATGACAGACCAGAGAGCCCTCGGTGTAGCTGCCGCGGCGGGTGTGGTAGGTCATAGCTACGCTGCAGCGCTCACACGTGATGGCCTGTCCGCAAGAGCGGCAGGAGACAAAACGGTGATAGCCGCGGCGGTTGAGAAACAGCACGGACTGCTTGTTGACCTCTAAATTTTTGGCGATCTCACCGCAAAGCAGCGTGCCAAGCGGAGAGGCGTTGCCCGTTTGTCCTTCGCGGCGCATATCGGACAGAATGACCTCGGGCAAGACGGCACGGCCGTAACGGCGAGTCAGCTTGATCAGTGTATATTTTCCCTCGACTGCCTTGTGGTAGCTCTCCAGCGAAGGTGTCGCTGAGGCGAGCAGCATGAGTGCGCCGGCAGCCGCACAGCGGTAACGGGCAATATCATGTGCGCGGTATTTGGGGCTCATGTCGGATTTATAGGTGTGCTCCTGCTCCTCGTCGATGATGATCGCGCCGAGATTTTTTACAGGGGCAAACACGGCCGAACGGGTGCCAACTACGACGGTTGCTTTTCCCGTGCGGATGCGTTCATAGGCATCGTAACGCTCACCCGCCGACAGTCCCGAGTGAATGACTGCCACGCACTCGCCAAAGCGAGCGCAGAAAATGGCGATGGATTGAGGGGTCAGAGCAATCTCGGGTAACAGCACGATCGCACCCTTGCAACTGCCCAGCAGATGCGAAATGAGCGCAAGCATGACGGAGGTCTTACCGCTGCCCGTCACACCGTGGAGTAAGGCTGCGTGTGCCTCGCTGCTGTCGACAAAATCGCACAACGTGAGATAGGCCCCTCGTTGCTCCTCGTTGAGCACGACGGGGGGCAGATCGGGCAGTTTTTCTATTTGATACGGGCGGCGCTCGTTGAGCTGCTTATGCTCGGTAATATAGCCCTTGGCGCTCATGGTTGACAGCACCGACTGGGTGCAGTGAGCGGCGGCGCACAGCTCTTTGTCGCTTACAGGGTCGTCAGATTCCAACAAGACGCTCAACACCGCACGGTGCTTTTCAGATCGTAACGGTGTGTCTGCCGTGCCGCTCACAAGCGCGCGAGCCTGCTCGTCGGATATGGCCAGCTTGCGGCAGGCGATGTAGCTCGCCGCATCCACGTCACGATAGTGCGCATCGCGCAGAATGATGCGACGCTCGCGCAAACGGCGGAGAGCTTCGTCCGTGACCGTTCCGAATTTGCGGCGCAATTGAGCCGTGGCCACCGTGCCGGCCGCGCGGATATAGGCGGCGATCTGCTCGTCCTCGGGGTGAGAGGCATCGGTCGGCGTGCGCTCGCTTCCCAGAGCGGGTAAATAAATTTCGGTCATGCGAGTCAGCACCGAGGCGGGGACCATGGCGCGCACAGCGTCGCCAACGGTACAAAGTGTTTGTTCCTTCATGAAAAGAGCCAATCCCATCATCTGCTCGGAAAGCGAAATGCGATCGGTCGAAACGGCCAAGATGGGCTTGTGCTTGGGGAAGGGAGATTCGTCCTTGATATCGGCGACCAGCGCCAAATGCTTGCGATTGCCGTTACCAAAGGGCACGGTGACAAAAGAACCGCGATGCACCACGTCACACAGCGATCGTGGGATGAGGTAATCGTACACGCGGTCAATGGCGTAGGGTGCATCCAACAGATAAACACCCGCGTACAATGGCGTCATACCTCAACCTCCCCTCGGTCGCGTGGACAGGACACGCGGCTCCCTGCTTTTCCGAATATCGGAAACGAAAGATACGGCATATTATTCCTGCTCGTTTTCGGGCAGCTCTTCGGCAGGCTGCTCCTCAGCATCAGCGTCTTGCTCACCGTGGTGAATGGTGAAATCGCCCGCGTGAATGTGAGTGATAGCGACCTTGACGGCCTTCTCGTCTCTGTATTCCTTATCGATCATATTGCTCAGATTTTTATCGCCGTCCTTGGTACCTGCCACAGCCTTTTCGGCGGCTTCTCTTTGACGTACGTATTCATCCGTGACCATACGGGCACACTTTGCGGTAGCGATAACAAGCTCATAGCGGTTATATTGACCGCCGGTCAGTTGATTGATGGTAGGGTAAAGCATGATAAATCCTCTCTCTCGTAGTTATATGTAAAAGTTGTGATGTGGTCAGTTATCTTTACGGAAATAATCGGATGCTGCCGTCGGCGTACGTTTGGTTGCGTGGCACTCGGCGCGTACGATGGTTTGGATCTCACGGGCGCACTCGATCGCTCCACCGTCGTAGTTGTACACGACGTAGTCGTAATCGGGCAGGCGGCGGACCTCAAATTTGGTCTGCTCCAATCGTGCGCGGATCTTTTCTTCCGTCTCGGTGGCACGGCCGCGCAGACGTTGCTCCTGCACCTCGTACGAGGGAGGCAACAGCATGATAAGCACGGCATCGGGATAGCGACGCTTGACCTGCATGGCACCGTCAACCTCGATTTCAAGGATCAGATGCTTGCCGCTGTCAAGCACTTCCTCGGCTTCTTTGCGAGGGGTGCCGTAGTAGTTGCCGCAGTATTGGGTGTATTCGAGCATACCGCCCTCGTCCAGACGGGAACGGAATTCCTCTTCGGTAATAAAGTGATAATTTACACCGTCCAACTCACCGGGGCGTGGCGCACGGGTGGTGGCGGACACGGAATAAACGAACTCGCCCGTTTTCAGCAACTCGGCATTGACGGTTCCTTTGCCCGAGCCGGCAGGACCGGACACGACGACCATAAGACCTCTGTTCATGATTACGCTTCCTCCTCGTCCAGCTCGTCGTCCGTGCTGTCATTGTTCTCGCCGTCCAGACGGTTGGCGATGGTCTCTGTCTGGATGGCCGACAGAATGACGTGCTCGGAGTCGGTGATGATGACTGCGCGGGCGCGGCGGCCGCAGGTCACGTCGATGGCGCGACCGTCGTCCTTGGCGCTCTGGATCAATCTTTTGATGGGAGCGCTATCGGGGCTGGCCAGCGCGACGACACGGTCGACGGCGACCATATTACCAAAACCAATATTGATGAATTTCATGGGGTACCTCGTTATTCAGCGGTGTAATCGGAAATTAGGGCGTTGAATTGTTCTTCATCAAAGAAGAAATATCCATAGTTGTTGCTATCTGATCGATGAAAGAGTTGCGCGTTGGGATAAAGAAGATCATAATCTCCATTCAAATAATCGATCTTAATAACAACATACTCGGTATTCATTTGTTTCGGGTCGCCCCAGTTCACTTTGCACTCCAAGTTGTTGAGGCGTTCAACAAACACAGATGTATCTTTGATTTCGCAAAGGACGGTATATTCGTATCTGTATTCTCCTTCAACGTATTTGTCGAGCCGAACGATTTGAATCGACTTTACATCATCTGTTTCGCAGATGTACTCTTGGGGACTAAAGAAACCACAGCCGCAACATAAGAGCGTAACAACAAGGATACAAAGCAACAACTTGATTCGTTTCATAATAGCCTCCTTCGATATTCTTTTTTACTCCAGATTCTGAATCTGCTCGCGGATCTTTTCCAGCTCGTTCTTGGCGTCCACGATGCGGTGGGCGATCTCGGCGTCGGCACACTTGGAGCCGATGGTGTTGATCTCGCGGTTCATTTCCTGAATGAGGAAGTCCAGTTTGCGGCCAACGGCATCGCTTGCGTTCATCAGATCCTCAAACAGAGCGAAGTGAGAGCGAAGACGAACCAGCTCCTCGTCCACGGCGATCTTGTCGGCGTGCAGTGCGCACTCGGTCAGAATGCGGTTTTCATCGGCCGTTACGCGATTGTCCGAGAGAATGGTGCGTAGCCTCTCCTCCAGCTTTTTGCGATAGCCGCTGACGTCCTCGGCGCTGCGCTCCTCAATACCCTCGGTGAGGTTGCGAAGATTTTGCAGCTTGGACAGCAGATCGTCACGCAGTCTTGCGCCCTCGCGCTCGCGCGCGGCGATAAAGGCGTCGACCGCCTCGGTCAGCACGGGCAGAAGCCTTGCCCACGCCTGGTCAATGTCGACCTCGGTCTGTTCCTGCGCAAAGATCGCGGGATTGGAGGCGACGCGCATGACACTGATGTCGTCGGCAAGTCCGTACTCGTCGCGCAGATAATGCAGCGCGTCAAGATAGGCGCGCACGGCGGTGTCATTGACCGTCATGCCGCGAGGTGTCTGATCCTTGTTTTCCAGCGACACGGTAATATCCACCTTGCCACGGCTGATGCCTCGGCTTTGCAGATAGGGGCGGATGCGCTCCTCCAGACCCGAGAACACGCGGGGCAAGCGAGGGGAACAGTCCAAATAACGGTTGTTCACCGAGCGCATTTCAACGATGATGGTATTTTGCTCGTCCGTGCCGGTGGCGCGGGCAAACGCAGTCATGCTTCGGATCATACGGCGTCCATCCTTTCCTTGCTCCTTTAGGAGCAATACCTAATTTATTTTACCCTATTTTTACGAAAATGTCAACGGTTCAGCGGTATTTTTTCATATTTCCGAGCGGCTTTTGCGTTCCTCTTTGGCAAAGCGCAAAAAAAATGCAAAATTTTTAAGGAAAATACGCGTGAGGACTTGAAAAAAAAGAAAAAGTGTTATATAATAGTTTGTAAATACTATTTTGTAAATACTATTTTCGAAAGAAATTAACTCAACTATTGGAGGTTTCAAATGGTAGTAGCTGGTGATTTTAAGAATGGCGTTACGTTCGATATGGGCGACGGTGTCGTATGGCAGGTCGTCGAGTTTCAGCACGTTAAGCCCGGTAAGGGTGCTGCGTTCGTTCGTACCAAACTGAAGAACGTTATGACGGGTGGTATCATTGAGCGTACCTTCTCGCCTACGGACAAGTTTGAAAACGCGTATATTGAGCGTCGCGAGATGCAGTATTCCTACGACGATGGTGACCTGTATCACTTCATGGACACCGAAACTTGGGAGGAAACTCTCATTGCGCACGACAAGGTTGACGACAACTTCAAGTTCGTCAAGGAAGAGATGATGGTTAAGATCATTTCTTACAAGGGCAACGTCTTTGGCGTTGAGCCCCCCACATTCGTTGAGCTGGCTGTTGCTAAGACCGACCCCGGTTTCGCAGGCAACACCGCAACCAACACGCTCAAGCCCGCAACGCTGGAGACCGGTGCTGAGATCAAGGTTCCTCTGTTCATCAACGAGGGCGACGTTCTCAAGATCGATACCAGAACAGGCGAGTATCTGTCCAGAGCATAATCGTTTGCCCAATCGGCGACGCCTTGTCTCGCTTGCCGCTTGAACAAACGCCCATCAGCGGCGTGATACGTCGTTGATAAAACAACATCAAAAAAACAGAAGGGAGAAGGAATACCGCCGCGCGGTGCGCCATTCTCCCTCTTTGTCAAAAAACGAAAGGAGAAACAATCATGGAATTGAAGGAAAAAGCTGCATATCTCAAAGGCCTGGCAGAAGGCCTGGAATACGATAAGGAAACCAAAGAGGGCAAGCTGATTGCCGCTCTGATCGACCTGACCGCCGAGCTGTGCGAGGCTGTTGAGGTGCTGGATGCCGATATGGATGAGATCGTTGACGAGGTTGTTGAGCTTCGCGAGTATATTGAGGAGATCGACGACGATCTGAACGACGTTGAGGAGTTCCTCGATGAAGAAGTCGATATTGACGACTGGGACGAGGACGACGATGAGGACGACGATGAGGATGACGATGACTGGTGCGACGGCGACTGTGAGGGTTGCTCGGGCTGCGACGACTACTTTGAGATCGTATGTCCCTCGTGCGGAGAGACCATCTGCTTTGACGAATCGGTCGATCCTGAAGAACTGACCTGCCCTGCGTGCAATGAAAAATTTGCTTGTATCGTAGAAGAAGACGATATGAAGGCACTGGACGGAGAATGATTTTTTAAGAAAGAAGGGTGTTGACAAAGCACCCTTTTCTTTTTGGGGACTAAGGTTTTTGCTGATTGCGTAGCCGGACGCTCACACTGCTGCGCGCGTCAAAAGGAGAAGATGCTTGTAACTATGCTTTCTATCCACGGGCGCGACACAACGCGTCGCGCTGTGTGTTTTATGCTACTTCTTGGCATTCCCCAAGAAGTAGCCAAGAAAGGAACCAAGGCGTTCCCCCTTGGAACCCCCTGCCTCCCGACGGCTTTTTGAGAGCCGCCGGGGCTTTTGCTTCAGCAAAATTCCTCCCTCTTGGGCGCATGAGCGCACGCCCAAGAGGGGTTGGATGAAGCAAAAGCTCTTGCTTTCCGTTCTGCTTGAAATTCGGATGATGCAGGTTGCGGGAAATAGAGGCAAGACTTTTTACTGTCGTGCGATGCGTGCCACTTCCGTGTTTGCGAGTTTTTTTGAACTTGCAAACGCAAAGTCTGAATTTGTATATTTTCGTGCAAAGATGAGCAGAGCGACAGCGCCGCGACCTTTGCACGCTCCGGGGTTCCAAAGGGTATTAGACCCCTTGGTTTCTTTTCTTTCGCCATTTCTTTGTGGAACAACAAAGAAATGGCATAAAACCGGTACAGCGCAGCGCGAAGCAGTATGCGCGTCCGTAGAAGAAGTCGTTGCATATACTGCTAAACTAAAAAATCCTCCATCCCGCATATATCATGCGAAATGGAGGATTGCTTGTTCGTTTTACTGTGCCAGCAACCGATGTGTTCCCGCACCAAGCTCGATGACGAAGCACCCGTCTTCGAGCGGGAAATTGGATTTCTGATTGTTGACAAACAGGGTGTCTGTTCCACCGGGGACAGAGGGGAGATATACCGTTGCCGTAGTGTTGGCTGGAACTGTGATCTCTACCTCGTATGCCTCGCGGTTCTGACCGAGCGATACGACGATGGCGCCTTTGACCGTCGGCACCCGAATGGACGCGTAGGGTAGATCTCCCACTTGAGGACGAACCTCAAAGTTGCGGAAGCCGGGACGCGTGGGGCGAATACCGAACATACCACGCACGATCATGGAAGCAGGTGCTGAACCCCAAGGATGTGAGAAGGTCATGTTGCCTTTTTCGTTTACATTCCATGCCTCAGGGGCGATGGTGACCTTGCCGTTATACAGCGAAGAAGCAAACGAGTGAATACCGGGGGTCAGATCATCATCGGCCAACAGAGCAGTTGCGTAAGCCCCAAAGCCTGCGTGATAGAGGGCATCGATCAGGAAGAACGCACCGTAAATGCTGGTGCGGATATCGCCTTGACCGACCAGATGACGTCCCAGCGTGTCCTTCATCTCATCGTCACTGTAAATGCCTGCGCACAAAGCAAAGACCGTGGCGTGCTGGGCGTGGTGATCGACGCTCTCGCCGTCGATGGTCAAGCCGTCGCGGAAGGCACCCTGCGTGCTGTCATACAGCTTTTCGATCATATCGTGGCGCAACGCGTCGGCGCTGGCGCGGAAAGCGGTGGCATCATCGTCCTTGCCGAGAACCTTAGCCATGACAGCCATATCGCGCAGAGAAATGTGCATCATGGAATTATAAACGGTGTTATAGTAAGCGGCGTGCATCTCGTAGCCGTCGCGCGAGTTTGCGGGCCAGTCGACCAAAATGGAATTCCAACCGTTGTGCGGTGCGGCCTTGCTGGGATACAGCCCTGTTTCCAGATTGACGCGTTCGGCCAGCAAGAGATTGCGTAGCTGAGGATACGTACTCTCCAAAAGAGAGCGGTTGCCCGAGTACAGATAGTCCAATCGAACCATGTGAATGGGCATTAAGGCATATTCGGCAGGCCATGTGCGGTGGGTCAACAGGTAATCAATGGAAAAACGAGCCAATGCCATACTGCTTTCATATGTATAGGAGGAAAGCATATTGATCAGCGCATCGCCTTCATAGGCACAACGTTCGCGCGATTGGGAGTCGACGTAAAGATCCTGATTGGTTGCGCAAATGGCGTATTTAAAAATGTCGTACAAATGGCACAACACCGCGTTGGAGCAAGTGAAGGAGGACTCGTCAGCGTCAAACGCACGGCGAATGGCGATGGCCTTGACGTTGTCCTCGGTCAGCGCCGCGTGACAGTCAAAGATTTCCACGTAGCGGAAGGTCTTCATGCTGTAATTTTCCAACGTCTGCTCACCTTGCTTCAGCGTCCAGAACTCCTCATAGACGTTGCTTGTGCGCATACGATAGCGAACTGAGCCGTCGCTATTTAGTTCTTCGCCAAAGCACAGGCGAATGGTATGAGAATCATCTGCGGTAAGCGTCAGGCGAAGACCACCGATAACCTCTTGTCCCAGGTCGATAAAATAGTGTCCGTCACCAAGATGCGTGACTTCAGCAACCTCCTGAGGAAAACGGGTGACCGGATCACCGGGGTAGGGCGCAAGATGGCGTGCCCCTTCCGTTTCCATATCTTCCAGCACGCGCACGGGCGTCCAAGCAGATGCGTCAAAACCGGCGGAATCGAATCCGAACGGATACAAGGAGGCGTTGATGTTCTCGGCTTCAGCCTTGAAATAGTTGGTTCCGATAGATTGATTGGCACCGAAAATCTCCTTGCCGTCCAGTCCCTTAAAGCTCTCGGCATCGCGGGCACTGTTCAGAACGATCTCCTTGCTGCCGTCGGTGTAAAAGATGGTCAACTGGCAAAGGAATTGCTTTTCGGCAAGCGTATAGTTGAGTGCACCCAATGCGTTGTTGTTCGGGCGGAGCAAAGAGGTAACGTCGTAAGAATTGTAATATAAGATCTCCTCTCCACCGGGAGTTTTGCCAAGACGCGTCGGACCCAGGCCGACGATTTGACCGTTGACCCATACGTGATACACGTACTGGCGAGAGGGCTCAGGAGAGGTTGCCGTTACGCTGAGGACAGCGCGTTCAATCTCTTCAAAATACGGAACGCGGAACTCGGTGCGCAAAAAGCTGAAATTGCCTGCGCCCTCGGCATCGTCGCTCCATATGCCGCGTGTGTCTTCCCATGCATCGCCGACAGCGGTCGAAAAGGGCATGGGGGCAGACAGGGCACTTTCGGCGCCGCTTTTGTTACGCAGCTGTACAGCCCAGTAATAAAGCTCGTTGTCCTGCAATATCGTGTCCAATCCGGCAATCTGAACGTGACTGCTCTCGTCGGTGGCGACCCAGCCGGTGTCCAAGAGGTAGTCACCCTCTTGCATATCGGACAGACGCTGTGCGATCACAATGCGATAGCTCGTCTGAATATCGCCAATCTCACCCGAACGCATGATCCAACTGAAGACAGGAGCGGTCTTGGAAATGCCGTAGGCGGCAGACAAAAGATCGACCTTGAGCTGCTCAGGCGCGGCGAAGGCGAAGGCAGACGGTACTGACATATTCAATTCGGTGTTCATACGGACACCTCCTATATTGATATATACGATTGTATTATATCGTTTTTTTATTCATTTGTCAAGAGGGTGGAGTATGCCTTTGCGCCGTTCCTGTCCTCTAATGCAAAACACACGGCCGATTGGCCGTGTGTTTTGTATGTTGTGCGCCATGTTACAGCTCGTTTCCGCAATTGGAGCAGAAACGGTCATCGTGATCGACCTTGGCGCCGCAGGACGGACAATAGCGTACACCTACTTGCTCGGGTGCGCCGTTTGCGGATGATTCAAAGCGCTTGTTGAGAGGATCCGGCTCCTCTTTCGCATCGACAATATCAAAGCTCGAATGGCGGTTCTTGGCCGTTGCATTTCGAAAGGCGTACACCGCGCGAACGCCGGCCAGGGCAACAAAGATCAATCCGAAGGGGATCATGATATACGCGCCCATTGTCGCTACCGTGATGGTCCAGAAGACACCGAACAGAGCAACGAGAAGATTGGAGATTCCCCCCATCATCATAGGGCCGCGTCCCGGCTTGATGCTTTTCATTCTTTGATCCTCCATTGATAGATATTATTGTTGAACGTCACCAACAGGCTCCTCGGGGAGTGCCTCTGCCTGCTCTTGATTCTTCAGACCGTAGATCAACGCCAAAATGCCCTGATCGTCCATGCCTGCGATAAATTCAGGCATTTGACCGTCCCACTGCTTGATGGCATAGTACTCCAACAATACCTCGGTCAAAGAGTCGGAGAGTGCCTTGTTGACAGCGGCATCCTTCTGACCAGCATACTCGGCAGCATCTGCTTGAATCTGCAAAACCTCCTTGTCAGCCTCAGCCTGGATCTTAGCAACCTCGGCATTGGCCTCGGCGGCGATGACCTGACGGTCAGCGGCAGCCTGCTCTTCCATGGTCTTCTGCTCCTGCTCGGTCTCGGCCTTCAGCTTTTCCTGCTGGGCAACCTGCTTGGCCTCGACAGCCTGGGTAAAGACGTCCGAGAAATCCATATCCTCGATGGCTGTGTTGACGACGTCAATGTTGTAATCTGCCAGCTCGGCGAGCAGGATGGTCGTGATCTGAGAGGACAGCGTGTCGCGATTCTCGATCAGCGTTTCGGCGGTGTATTTGGCAATTACGCTGCGTACAGCGACCTCGATGCGGGGCTGCATGACGATGTCATAGTAGTTTTCACCGATGGTCTTGTAGATGTTCTGAGCGTCCGACTTCTGGATCTGGTAGTTGATCGAATAACGAACGGAGACCTCCTGGATGTCGCTGGAAAAACAGCTCAGATCAACGACGGACTTTTGGGTGCGGTTGTCCATGACAACAACCTCTTGCACGGGGAGCTTGAAGTGCAAGCCGGCCTCCAGCGTCGTGTCCTCAACGCGGCCAAAGGTGGTCAGAATACCGGTGTGACCCGTGGGAACGATGGCAAACATACCGGCAACCAGCCACAGACAGCCAAACAGGGCAAGCAGCTGACGGGGGCGTACTCTCCAACGCTTTTCGGCAAACGAAATGCCGAGAACGATAAACAGTACCACTACGGTAATGATCGATAAAATAATAAATGCCATGTGCTTCTCCTTCTGCCCGTACGGGCGTATAAAAATATCACGTGATCCGTGTACTTGTATTATAGCACACGGTCACGTGATTGTCAATAGTTGGTCGAAAGATTTTTTAAAATTATTTTTTGGACCACGCCGAGGGCAGGAACAAAATGAGGATGGGGAATAGCTCCAGACGACCCAGCAGCATATCGAAGGACAGCAGCAGCTTGGCCGCGACGGTGAAGCCGCCGAAGCTACCGCCACCGAGAATACCGATCTCTCCCAGACCGGGGCCGACGTTGTTTAAGCAGGAAGCAACCGCAGTAAACGATGTCAGAAGATCAGATTTGTTGAGTAGCATCAGCAGTATGGTGGAGAGGGTAAATATGGCCATGAACAGTGAAAAATAAGCATTAACACCGCGTACGGTATCATCGTCCACGGGCTTGCCCTCCACACGAACGGCACGTACCTCGCGGGGGCGCAGGGTAAAGCGCAGCTCGCGAAAAGCACTTTTGATCAAAATGATCAGACGGCTGATCTTGAGACCACCGCAGGTTGAACCCGCGCAGCCGCCGATAAACATGAGTAAAACGAGAATGGCCTGTGAGAGCTGCGGCCAGGCATCGTAGGTAGCTGTTGTAAAGCCTGTTGTCGATATAAAGGACGCTACGTTGAAGGCCGCATCGCGCAGTGCGATGCCAAAGCTTTCGGACATTGGCAAAATGTTGAGCGTGATGATGGCGGTTGATGCGGTCACCACGATGGCAAACCAGCGCAGCTCCTCGCTAAGCAGTGCTTGCGATACGTGTCCAATCAGAATGAGATAATACAAGTTGAAGTTGATCGAGAAGATCAACATGAAAATGGTAATGACCCAATGAATGTAGGAGCTGTCAAAAGCACCGACGGAGGCGTTCATGTTGGAGAAGCCGCCCGTACCTGCCGTTGAGAAGGTATGAAGGACGGATTCGTACAGCGGCATACCGCCGAACAAAAGAAAGATGATCTCAATGATTGTCAGCACAACGTAAATGGCGTACATGATAGCCGCTGAACGGCGGATGGTTGCCACCACCTTGGAGGCGGTTGGGCCGGGCACCTCGGCACGCATGGCGTGCATCAAGCGAGCCGATTTGAACTGCTGCTGAGGCATGACGGCCAGCACGAAGACCAGCACGCCCATGCCGCCGATCCAGTGGGTCAGCGAACGCCACAGGGCAATGCCGCGATCCAAATCCTCCGGCAACGTGCCGACGGCCTCGCCCAGCACCGTAGCACCAGTGGTGGTAAAGCCGGATACTGTTTCAAAAAATGCATCCACGGGATGGGGAATTGCGCCGCACAAGATAAAGGGAAGCATACCGAACAGCGAGAGCACCACCCAGGACACACCGACAACGAACAAACCGTCGCGTACGCCCATGCGGTCGCGCTGTATGGGACGGCGCAGCGTCAAAAGGGTGCTCAGCACCAACAGCAATGCGATGGGGATCAGCAAGGCATACCACGAGTCCTCGCGGTAGATCAGCGAGCAAGCAAAGGGCAACAGCATCAGCAAGCCCTCGACACGCATGATCTGGCCGATGATATATAAAATCAAACGTAAATTCATGAAGCCAACCTCAATCCAGAATATCGTTCAGCTCGGACAGCTGGGGATTGGTGGTGACGACGATGACGCTGTCGCCAACCTCGAGCGTACTGCCGCCGTGGGGGTAGATGACCTTGCCGTGGCGGACGATGGAAGCGATGAGGGTGTTGGGCTTGAGCTTGAATTTGTCGGAGGCAAAGGGAACGCCCAGCAAACCGAAATGCTCATCTACGTCAAACTCGAGCGCCTCGGCGCGGTTGTCACACAGCTTATAGAGAGATTTGATGCCAACAGAAGGCGCGCCGCCGGCAGTTGCTCCCGACAGCTTTTGCACCATTTTTTTGCCGTTTTCCATACCACGCAGATAACGAAGAACGGTTGCCGAGGAGATCTGACGGGGAGAAACGGTACAATCTACCCCGAGCTGAGGCAACATTTTGATAAAGGACAGGCGATCGACCTTGGTAATGACACGATCAACGCCGCAGGTGCGGGCAAACATGGAAACGATGACGTTTTCCTCATCATTGCCTGTCAGCGCAATGCAGGCATCCATCTCGGCAAGTCCTTCTTCCTCGAGAATCTCGCTGTTGGTGCAGTCCGCGCAGATGATATTGGCTTCGGGGAGCTGTTCTGCAAGCTCTTGCGCACGGGACTCATCAATTTCAACGATGCGGGTGCGGATACCGAGCTTGGTCAGTCGCTGTGCCAGATAAAAGGCAATGCGGCCGCCGCCGAGCAGCATGACGTTTTTGATGGGCTTACCCATCAGTCCCAGCTTGCCGAAAAAGGAAGACAGATCGGTGTGCGACGCGGTAATGCTGACGCTGTCTCCGACCATAATGGTGAAATCACCCGAGGGAATATAAACCTGCTCGCCGCGGCGGATGGCACAGACCAGCACGCGGACGCCGAACAGCGAGGACAGCGTATAGAGCTGGCGACCAGCTAAGGGGTGTCCTTCGGAAATATAGATCTCGGCCATATCGACCTGCCCCTTGGCGAACGCGTCCAGCTTGAGGGCGGCAGGGAAACGAATCAGACGGGCGATCTCACGGGCGGTATCGTATTCGGGATTGACGACGACGTCGATGCCCAAATGATTGCGCAGAAAATCGTTTTCACGGGAATATTCGGGGTCGCGGACACGAGCAATGGTGTGGGCCGCGCCCAGGCTTTTGGCCATCATACAGCAGACCATGTTGAGCTCATCCGTGTTGGCTACCGCGATGAAGAGGTCGGCGTTTTGTACACCTGCTTCAACCTGAATGGCGTGGCTTGCGCCGTTGCCCGCAACGCCCAATACGTCGTATTGATTGACGACGCGGTTGATCAGCGCGGGATTTTTATCAATGACGGTAACACTGTGCCCCTCGCCTGAGATATATTGAATGAGGGTATCGCCGACTTTACCGTCGCCTACAATGACGATATTCATATAGACTCCTTTGCGCTAAAAGATAGTTATACAACTACATGATAATACTTTTTTTGAAAAAATGCAAGGGGTAAGGGGATTTTTTTATATCTTCTCCTATGGTTGGGCGCGGCACAACGCGCCGCGCTGTGCGATTGATGACACTTCTTGCCGCGCGGCAAAGAATGAACATCAAATGTGTACAGCGCGAGCGTGCCGTAGGCACAGTGCGAGCGTCCGTAGAAGAATCTGCTCGATATTTTACCCTTCTCCAACAAAAAAGGAAGACTCCGCAAAGAAGTCTTCCTCCATGTCGTATTCAACGATAAAAATCCTCCACCGCGCGAAAAAACGCATCGATATTTTCCCATTTTGCCCGCGGAGGCACGTCGCAGCCCGACGAAATGACAAAATTTTTATGAACGCTGCATTGCTCCAACAGCGCCGTTGTTGCTGCATATGCTCCCTCGGGTGTTCCCTCGGTCAATTGTCCTACAGGGTCAATATTGCCCATTACTACCACGTCATCGGGCATCTTTTCGAGCATGGTCTTCATGTCAATGGCGTTGCCAAAATGATACGCTGCCGCACCACACGTGACAATGGAGTCGACCAGGCGCGGCACCGCGCCGCCGCAGTTGTGGTACACGACGATAAATTCGTCGTCCTGTACTGCCTCTACGATGCGCTTCATATAAGGAGCGGCAAATTGCTTCATCAGCGCAGGGGAAAGCAGGCCTGCCAGCGGCTCGGCCACGACCACACCGCCGGCGCCCGTCTGCTTGTAGGCGCGGATGTAGCGAATAAGAAATTCGGTTGTCTTTTCTAACACGGTGTGCACCATGTCGGGCTCGTCATAGCACAGCATCATGATCTCGGTGACGTCCAAAAGACGGCCTGCCAGCGAGAACGGGCCGATCGTGCCTGCGAGCACAGGGCGGTCGGTGATGAGCTCGCACGCACGGCGAATGGCATCGACATAAAGCCCTGTTCGTGCCTCCTCAATGGCGGGAAGCGATAGGGCATCTGCTTGCTCTTGTGTTTCGATGATGTGTCCTGTGACGACGGGGATCTCATGGTCCGTCACAGTCACGCATGCGCCGAGCGCCTCGGCCTCGACGGACAGGTCCATCATGCTGACAGCGGCGGCGCTGTCGATTCGATCGGCCACCAGCTTCATACCGCGCGCCTGCATTTCCGGGGAGGAGATCAGCTCACGGACGGTGATATTCATTAATTGAACGGAAGGAAACGACAAGATAGGCAGTGCGCGCTTGATCGGCGCATCGCGCAGCTCGAGGATCCATTGCTTCATATTCATCATACATACCAAGCCTTGTTGCATTTTGTGCGTGGACGCACATCAGGGTAAGTATACAATACTTTTCTAATTTTGTCCAGTAGTTTGATGAATTTTTGTAAAGAAAAAAGGGAAATCCACCACAGCGTGAGGGATTTCCCGAAAAGAGCAAAAAAGGTTAACGGGACTTGTTTTTCCTGGGGATCAGGGCCAATATGACCAGCACGATGCTGACAGCAACGATAGCGGCAATGATCCAGGGCAGAATGCCGGATGAATTTCCGTCATCCGCCGTGCCACTCTCCCCGATCATGTTACCGTTATCCGCACCGGCACCGTCCATGCCGCGCGCGCCGTTGCCGGGACTCGGCATATTGTCACCAAGCCCGTCTGCATTGCCGCTTCCCATGCCATTGCCCGCTTCATCAGGCAATAGGGGAGAGTCAGGCAAGGCACCGTCCTGAATGCCATTGGCAAAACGGTCAGGCGCCTCGGCATGATCCGCACCGCTTTGGCTGTTGCCGATGATGCCGTCGTTATCTGTCACTTTGCCGTCCTCAGCGTTACACATGACCGATACAGCCAAGTATGCGTCGTTGCTCTCTTTTGCGCTTCCGAGAGCGGAAGCCACAGGAGTGAGCAGAATGAACAGCATGCACAACGCCACAAGAAGCAAAATCGGCGCACTCAGACGTCCCGAATCTTGTGGAGATCGTCTCATCTCGTCTTGTCTTCCTTTCTTTGTTTCAAGCCATGTCACGTTCGACCGCCATCACGCCCCGCGACCGAACAGCGGATGACACGCTATGAAACACGTCAAAGTCCGACGTGTCATCCGCTCGCGAACATAAATGCGAATGTCACGTCACACATAGTATCACCCGTCGCACAAAAATGATGCAGTATAATATAAAGGAATATTTTTCCGCGAAAAACGCTAAAAAAGTTTGAAATATTATGAAAAAATGCTTGACAAGCGAGAAATGTTATGGTATAATCGTTCTACCTCTGCGCAGCAGGCTTTTTTGTCGTGCCCGGCGCCATCCGATACGGAAGGGCACGCATACTCTGCCGGAGGGAGGTACACATATCCTTGCCGCAGGGCGAAGGATAAATCAAAGATTACAGGAGGTGCCGATAAACATGGCGAATGACGTGAGAGTCAAGGTCACTCTGGTGTGCACTGAGTGCAAGCAGAGAAATTATGACACGAAGAAAAACAAAAAGAACGACCCGGACAGAATTGAGTTGAAGAAATATTGCCGCTTCTGTCGCAAGCACACGGCTCATAAAGAGTCCAAGTAATCGGGGAGGTAAATTCATGGAAGAGATGAACAAAAAGGCTCCCGCTGCCGAAAAGCAGACCAAAGCGAACAAGCCCGCAAAGAAGGAAAAGAAGCCTCTGG
>JAFVZV010000137.1 GCA_017507985.1 Clostridia bacterium | reverse complement strand
GGTATCATTGATACCATTTTGATACCGTTTTTTCGCAGACTCCATAGACGAAGCAGAAAAAGGCGGTCAAATTCCCCGAAAAACCGCGCGAAAAGACCTAAATTCACTCAATATAATGCTAATTTAAGCGAGTGGGAATAAGACAATAAGGTTTTTGAGTGGCTTGGAAGCCTTATTCCAAGCCACTTTTTGCAGATTGCTCTGAAGGTCATAAAAGCATAAGGAGAATTTGACATGAAACAAATCATCTTGAACCGTTATCCGATCGGAAACCCGCGCCGCAAATGGACACAGGATCATTTCATACTTTCTCAGTTCAAGGCGCACGGAAACAATATGCGCAAGCACATCAAAGCCTGTGCTGACGTAGGCTTTGATACCGTTGAACTCGGTTGGGCATCGGACGAGCAGGCAGATGCCGCAGTTCAGCTTTGCGAGCAATTCGGTCTCAGCCTCATCTACCAGAATATGAGCCGCTTTGGCGGTGCCTGGGACAGAGATCCGATAGGCGGAAACCATGGCCCATATTACTCGAATATGTATCAAAGCATGGTCGGAAGAGGCTCGTGGAAAGAGAGCTCCTTCAAAGGCGAGACTGACATTCGCAAGGTAATTGCAGAAAAAAGAAAATGGAATTCTGTTGTCGGCTATTACGTTTGGGATGAGCCCTTTTTTGAGGAGCAGTTTAAGATCTGCCGCAAGCTGACCGATGACTGCGAGAACGAGGATGCGTCGGCTTTGCCGTTTACGGTTGCCAATCCCAGCTACAATCCCTATTTTCACTGGGATGACAACGCTTTCCCCGCCTACGTCGAGCGCTTTGCCGATATTATTGATCCACCTGTTCTCTCTTTTGACTATTATCCGATAGGCACTCCCGAGCAAAACGAGGAGGCTCAGCTCGACAACTCGCCGATGTGGTGCGATCTTGCCGCAGTTAAGCGCATCGCTGACTCGCGTAAAATGCCTTTTTGGTATTATTACCAGGGTGTGAATTTACATAAAGTGCCCCTCTTTACCTTCCCGATGATCCGTCTGTCGATGTACGCGGGAGCGATGCACGGGGCAAAAGCGCTCCAGCACTACTGCGCAACCGATGCCATTGTCGATGATGACGGAAATCGTCTGCCCTTTTTTGAACCACAAAAACAGATAAACGCAGAATTCAAAGCACTTGGTGATACGCTGATGGCTCTTGAATGTAAGCACGTGTTCCACGACGATGCCTGCCTTCCGGACTTTGAGCCGATGAAGCAATACGCCGAGCCGCTCTCTGACAGCACATTTCTTCAGGGTAAGCTTCCCTATCGCACTTCCGTCGGTGAGTTTGGCGATTCCTACGGCAATCGCTATATGATGGTACTCAACCGTGACTATCTTTCCGATAAGACCGTTACGCTGAAGCTCAACAAATGCTACCGTATTTATGAAGTATGCCGTAACGACGGTCTGCAATACATTAAAAACGATTGTACCAATATGCTTTCGCTTCACCTGGAGGCAGGCGATGCCACGCTGCTTCGTCTTCAGCCTGCCGAGGAAGAGGCATTTACCGTTGAATATAGACTGGTAAAATAAGAACTTTGCACACAATTCACAGAAAAGGATTTACGCTAAGTGAGAGGCAGAAGGCGGATGGTATCGCTGATACCATTTTGATACCGTTTTTTCGTAGACTCCATAGATAAAGCGGAAAAAGGCGGTCAAATCCCCCGAAAAACCGCGCAAAAAGACCTAAATTCACTCATTATAATGCTAATTTAAGCGAATGGGAATAAGGTCTCAGCCGCAATGCAAGCAACAGGAGCCTCGCTCCTGTTGCTTTTTTCTTGCGAAACGTCCATGACACCGCGGATTTTCCGCGGTGTTTTTTTGCAATAACCCTTGACTTTTTTCTTTTTTGCGTGTATAATAACAAGTGTTATATATCATTTGTTATTTTTCGGAGGTACCTATGCCGCCCAAGGTAAAGATCACAAAGCAGGAGATCGTGGCCGCCACGCTGTCGCTTTTACGCGAACAGGGCGAGCAAGCCATGAACGCGCGCAGCATTGCCGCCGCGATCGGCTGCTCTACCCAGCCCATTTTTTCCAATTTTGACTCATTGGACGACTTGCAAAAGGCCGTCTATGCCGCCGCGTACGATCACTACTACGGATTTTTGACGCGCGAGATGGAGAGCGGTCAATACCCGCCCTACAAGGCCTTTGGCATGGCGTATATCCGCTTTGCCAAAGAGGAAAAACAGCTTTTCCGCGTGCTTTTCATGTGCGACCGCAAAGGCCAAGATCTGCTCCCCTCGTCCGATTATTCACAGTCGGTGGATATGATCATGAAGGCCAACGGAATTTCCAAAGAGGAGGCCGAGCGCTGGCATTTGGAGATGTGGTGCTTTGTGCACGGCATCGGCACCATACTGGCCACGTCCTACCTCTCGCTTGATCCCGAGCTGATCAGCAGTATGCTGAGCGACGTCTACCACGGCCTGCGCGCAAAATACGTCAAGGAGGAAACCGTATGACAAACGCCATTGAAATCAAAAATCTGACAAAACAATACAAAGACGTCACGGCGGTGGATCACCTCTCGCTCGAGGTGCGTCGCGGTGAGCTTTTCTCGCTGCTTGGCGTCAACGGTGCAGGCAAAACCACCACCATCAAAATGCTTTGCTGTCTCTCTGCCCCCACCGAGGGCGACGCATTCCTGCTTGGCAAAAGCATTCGAACCGATGCCTCTGCCGTCAAGGCCATGATCGCAGTCTCCCCGCAGGAAACTGCCGTCGCGCCCGGACTTTCGGTG
>JAFVZV010000136.1 GCA_017507985.1 Clostridia bacterium | reverse complement strand
TGACAGTAAGGGGCATTACACCACCGCTGCCGATCTGTGTCGGCTGGCAGACTACTGTATGCAAAACGAGACCTTCTGTGAGATTTGGGGGACCGCTTCCATTTGTATTCCCCTTTCGGAGCAGGAAAAGGCTGCCATGCCGCGTCATCTCTACAATCACAACAAGCTGCTGCGCAGCTATGCGCACTGTGTGGGCGGCAAGACCGGCTACACCATGCGCTGCGGACGCTGTCTTGTAACCGCCGCAAAGGAAAACGGCAAAACGCTGATCGCCGTCACACTCAACGATCGCAGCGACTGGGCGGACCACGTCCTATTATACAAATACGGTTTTGAACAATTGAGGCAAAGTGAGGAATCATCACCATGGAAAAGATCCGACTGCAAAAATACGTCTCCGACTGCGGACTGATGTCAAGACGTGCCGCTGAGGAGGAGATCTCCGCCGGCAATTTCACCATCAACGGTGAGGTGGCAGGCCTTGGCGACAAGGTCTCTCCCACAAGGGACGAGGTCTGCTACAAGGGCAAGCGCATCTACAAAAAGCATACCGACAGCTACGTGTATATCATGCTGCACAAGCCCGTGGGCTACGTCACCACTCTGTCCGACGAAAAGGGACGCCCCTGCATCACCGATCTGATGGAGGGCCTCAGCACCCGTGTCTACCCCATCGGACGGCTGGATATGTATTCCGAGGGGCTGCTGCTGCTGACCAACGATGGTGCACTGACCGAAAAGCTCACCCACCCCCGTCACAGTATTCCCAAGGTCTATCGCGTGCGCGTTGACTCCATGATCACCGAGGAGCAGTACAAAAAGCTGCTCTCCCCCATGGTCATCGAGGGCTACGAGATCGAGCCGGTCTACTGTGAGGTCCTCAAGAGAGAGGAAAACAGAACCATCCTGCAAATGACCTTGTATGAGGGCAGAAACCGCCAGATCCGCCGTATGTGCGAGCAGGTGGGACTGCACATTCTGGGACTCAAGCGCATTTCCATTGGTGATATCCATTTGGGCACCCTGAAGCCCGGCCAGTGGAAGTACTTAAGCCGCGAACAAGTTCAGTATCTGAAAAGCATTTAACCGAGGCATACCATGTTAAAGATCTTAGCTATCCAACAAAAAGAGGCGCAAAAAGCGCTGTGTGACGCCTGTGGAGTCCCCTATACAGAAACCGACATGGCGTACGCCATTCAGGTGGACGAAATCGATATCGGCATTATTCCCTTCTATATCAAAGGAAGCGAGGGCTTCATCCGCACGGTGAAGCTCAAGCCCGATATTGAGGATTTTGAAGCGCAGTTCATCGGCGGGCGAGGCTGCATGAATTTCATCGACCTTTGCGGTGCTCACGACTGCTACCTGCTGGACGCGGGCGACGGCAGCGACAAGTACCGCCTTGCCATCGCTCTCGGCTTCAAAAAGCAGCCCGACGGCAGATGGTATATGAATCTTGCGGGCTTCTTTGAGGACCCCTGCAAGCACACCTGAGGAGCACGTCATGTCTGCTGTTTTCATGCACAAAATGACCTATGCGCTGTCCTACGGCGGCTGCGGCACACTCACCGTAACGAAAAACGGGAAAGAATATACCTATACGCCAAGAGAGGATTTCATCGAGGTGGACGAGCTGATCGCCGTCCCCGTGCAGACACTCAATCGCAAGGGATATAAAACCGCTTGCTGCTGTGCAGGACACGCACCCGGTCATCTCTTCCCCATTGCCAAAGTGGAGAATGAAGCAATTACCGTGACAGATTACGCATGGGATCCCTGGAATACGGCAACCTACATAACCTTTGACAAGGAATATGCCTTCCCTTTCCTGCCCAAAGGCTTTACTCGGCAAAAGAATAAAATTTTCAAAGAGTACGATAAAACCGAAAACGCCGAATGGCAAACCATGCTTGCCATCATGGAAAGCGCCAAGACACTACACGACTGGGCTGATGCCCTTCCCCCTCTGTCCGAATCACAAAAAGCGATGTGAACCAAAATTCACATCGCTTTTTCATTGTATTTGAGGAATCCGAGATCGCGCAGCGGCATTTCTTTGACAAGAGAGTGTGCCGTCACACCGTTCATTTTGCAAAAATCCGCAATGGCTCCTCCGTCGGGATGGGTCGAAAGATCGCCCGCAAAACAAAGAGTATCCCCAAAAAGAAATGCTGTTCCTCCGATGAAGCCGTAATCGTAACCGGGTAGCTCAATAAAGCCCGGACGGATACGCAGCACCGATACACCGCGCGCCTTAGCTGCATCGGCAATGCCTGAGTCGGCGGTGACGATGGCGTTTTCCGTCACCTTCAGACACGCGCAGGCGGCGTAGCCCTGTCTTACGGGCAGGAGCTCCCTTCCCTGCAGGATCTCGGGACAGGTGGCTTTAGGCAAGCAGTAAAGGGTATTGCCCAGGCACAGCGCGTCCATGCCCACGTCGGCAGGATAGCTTTTGTCCACCGTATGATCGGTCAATACCGCAGGAATACCGTCAAACAACGTACGGTTTGCTTCGTAGTATTCCCGATAGATCAGCAACTTTCCACCAAGATCATGCAGTAGCAGATCGGGGTGAGCAGAAACCGCCGCAGGCAAGCGCGGAAACGGCGGCAAAAGGATGGGCTCTATTCCAAGCGTACGGATCGCATCCTGCAGCTGTCTTGGCGCACGTTCATCTAAAAACAAAGAAAGCCGTCCCTTGACGAAAGTCAATGACAGCTCTTTGTTTCTTTGTTTGTTGCGGCTCACGCGCGCTCTACCTTGCCGGAACGCAGGCAACGGGAGCAGACATACACAGTCTTGTGGGTACCTGCTTCAACAACCTTTACTCTGCGAATATTGGGCTTGTAGGTTCTGTTGGTTTTACGGTTCGAGTGGGAAACGTTATGACCGAACACAACGCCCTTTCCGCACACTTCACACTTTGCCATTTGAGTGCACCTCCATTTATCGG
>JAFVZV010000135.1 GCA_017507985.1 Clostridia bacterium | reverse complement strand
GCCGAAGTGCGTGAGCGAGGCGACCTACCTCATCAACTACGCCAATATGAAAAAGCATACGCTTGCGGGCTTCACCGTGACGGCGAAAAACCATTTTGGCTCCATCGTGACCGAGAAGAACCCGAACCGCGCCCCCGCAACCGCAGGACTGCACGAGCTGGTCTGCGCGACCCAGGCGGTGTATAGCGGTGTCACCATCTATCCCCGTCCCTACGGCAGCTACAATCCGCTGGTCGATATCATCGCGAACCGTGACGTCGGGCAAAAGACCCTGCTCTATTTTGTAGATGCCGTCGTTACCACCTCGGGACAGAACGACACGCTCACGCAGGGGATGCGCTGGGAAACCTTTGATAACAAGTTCCCCTGCAGCATCTTTTTGAGTCAGGATCCCATTGCCATTGACTCTGTCTGCCTTGACTTTCTCTCAAGCGAGCCGAATATGGGCATCGTCAAGGGCGCACCGATGGATAACTATCTGATCGAGGCGGCATTGGCGCCGAATCCCCCCTCGGGCACGGCCTACAAGGACGGCTACGGCAACGCCATTACCGAAAGCCTTGGCGTACACGAGCATTGGTATGACGCCGAGAGCAAGGAATACAGCCGCAACAAGGGTGCCACCGTTGGCATTGAGCTAATTAAAATCCTCTACGGAGAGTAAATAAAACTTTCCATAGGAGTTCATCTTGAAAAACATCGACTACAAAGACTACGTAATTGAGGCGCCTCTCAATAAGGAAGGGATCGAGTGGTCACACAACTACACCTATAACGCAAACGACCAAGAGTCCCCCCGCGTTTTGATGATTGGCGACTCGATCTGCAACGGCTATCAGTGGAAGGTGCGCGAGCTGCTTGCCAACCGCGTCAACATTTCCTTCTTCATCACCAGCTACTGCGTAACCCGTGAGCGTTACCTCCGTATGCTTGATATGATCCTTGAGGACAGCCGTTACGATCTTGTTCTGTTCAACAGCGGTCACCTTGCCAACGCCATTCCGCTCTGGGAAAAATCCTTCCGCTCTGCAATCGATTTCATCGGCGATAAGCTGGAGGGCGTAAAGCTTGCGCTTGTCAAGTCCGTCCCGCACCGCCTTGAGAGATATTGCGCGGAGAATATAGAGCGTAACGGGATCATTGACGTAATTGCCGCTGAGAAAGGTCTTTCTGTCATCGACCTGTGGACGCCCATGGAGGCGCTCGGAAAGGGCGATGACGTCTTCCGCGACAACGCACACTTTGTAAGACCCGTTGAGGAAAAGCAGGGTGCAATCGTTTCCAATGCCATCTGTGAGCTCCTTGACATCAGGGAAGACGGCAAGGTCGTACAGGTTGGCAACGAGCTTGGTCCCGCCGGTGCAATTCAATAATCTGCACGCAGGTCACGGCAAAAGCCTTTCAGCCCAACCCACAATATACGCAAACAAAACTTTACATAGGAGCGTGTCATGAAAAACATCAGCTACAAGGACTACGTAATTGAAGCCCCCCTTAGAAAGGAGGGCGTCGAATGGTCATACAATTATTCCTACAATGCAAACGATCAAGAGTCCCCGCGCGTTTTGTTGCTCGGCGACTCGATCTGTAACGGCTATCAGCCGCACGTCCGCAAAGTGCTTGAGCACCGCGTCAACGTTTCCTACTGGATCTCCAGCTTCTGTGTCACGCGTGAGCGTTACTTCCGTATGCTTGAGATGGTCCTTGAGGAAAACCGCTACGATCTTGTTCTCTTCAACCACGGCGCCCATTGTAACAACGAGCTTTCGCTTTGGGCAGATGCCTACCGCTCGGCGGCACGCTTCATCAAGGATAAGCTTAACGGCGTGAAAATGGGCTTCGTCTACTGCGCCCCGACGCGCCTTGACGGCATCAACGAGCGCAGTATAAAGCTGAACGCCGTCGCCGCCGATCTCGCCGCTGAATACGGCGATACGGTCATCGACCTCTGGACTCCCTTTGCCGAGCTCGGCCAAGGGGACGACGTTTTCATCGACAACTTCCATTTTGCAAGACCCCGTCAGGAAGAGATGGGAAGGATCGTCGCAAACGCAGTCTGCGAGATCCTTGGCATCTCTGAGGATGGCGACGTCGTGCAGGTCGGGAATGAGCACGGGCCCTCCGGCGCGATTAAATAATCGGTTCGCATAATAAAAAATAACGGCTTTCAAAGCCGTTATTTTT
>JAFVZV010000014.1 GCA_017507985.1 Clostridia bacterium | reverse complement strand
GCTCTGAAGTATGGCAAGACCGCCACCTTCATGCCCAAGCCTGTCTACGGCGAAGCCGGCAGCGGCATGCATGTGCATATGCTCCTGCTGAAAGACGGCGAGCCTGTCTTCTCCGATGACGACGGCTATTCCCATCTGAGTAAGGAAGCCCACTGGTTCATGGGCGGCCTGCTGAAGCACATCAGCTCCCTGTGCGCCATCACCAACCCCAGCACCAACTCCTTCAAGCGGCTGGTGCCCGGCTTCGAAGCTCCTGTCACCGTGGGCTATGCCACCTCCAATCGCAGCGCTGTCATCCGCATCCCCGCCTATGCCAAGAGCCCCGACAAGCGCCGCTTTGAGCTGCGCAACCCCGACGCGACCTGCAACCCCTACTTCTGCTACGCCGCCATTCTGATGGCAGGTCTTGACGGTATTAAGAACAAGATCGATCCTCATGCCGAAGGTTGGGGTCCCTACGACTTCAATTTGTTCCACCTGCCCGAGGAGGAAAAGAAGAAGCTCAAGGGGCTGCCCACCTCCCTTCCCGAGGCGCTGGATGCTCTTGAGACCGACCACGACTATCTGACCGCAGGCGGTGTCTTCCCCGAGGAGCTGCTTGTCAATTTCATCAAGAACAAGCGTGCTGAATGCTCCGAGCTTTCCAAGATCCCTCATCCCGCCGAATTTGACAGATACTATAATCTGTAAGATGCAAAACACCGCCGCCCACGTGGGCGGCGGTTCTTTTTATGGAGTATAGTCGAATAAGTCGTAGACCAGTTTTTGTTCGGTGTCGGTGAAGTTTTTATCATCGATCAGGCGATCCATCCATTTGGAGTTTAGAATGTCGTATCGGTCATCTTTGAAGTGTTCTTTGAGCGAGAGCATATAGCGCAAGACTTCCTCGCGAGACATATCGGCAAATCCGCCCAGATTCAAATAATAGCTTTCTTTCCCATAAACAAATTCCAATTTGATTCCATACGAGCGAGATGTACGCCGCCCCTTAAGGGAAGAAATGCGGATCACCAGCCGATCTGCCTCTTCGATCGACGCCTCGTGAGTAATTTGATTGAATACATTATAATGCGTAATGACATTTTGGTCATCGATCACCGTTCGAGGAAAAATGCCAAATGGCAAAACTGATGTGCAGACGAGAAAAAGGATCAACACAACATAAGCCGTCTTTTTGATCGTTTTCTTTTGATGCTCCTTAAGATTTTTCCGGAACGCCCGGCTAAACAAAGGAAACGTCTTCAAAACACTCTCGTTGAATCTCGGCTTGTATCTCTTGTTCCCTATGATCGGTTGCTTTTCCTCCCAACCCTTGCACGCCAAAAGCACAGGGGTAAATATCACAAACATAACCATTGGGATAGCAGAATATAAACCGGCAAGACCATAACGCGCCACGACGCTTTCATCAGAAAAAGCCACTTTGTTGGGAATTGTTTGTGCAAATAACATCAAGACGAGAACCATAAGCACGATGCCCGAAAATCCAAGCAGTACGTATATGAATTTGTCAATTGCCGACAAGGGCGGCTTTTTTATTTTGACCTTTCTTGCCATACTGTTTCCTTCCCGACGCGCGCGTCTTTTTTTGGTGCTTTCATTATATCATAATCCCGAAAAATGTCAAGAAGTAGCGCTCTCTCTCATAAAAAAGACTCTTTTTCGCTAAAACAGTTGCAAAATGGAGCAGTGTATGGTATCATTAGCATATCACATGAAACGGAGATCGCTATGAACCAACATATCAAACGCGCCGCGGCCTTGCTCATGGTTTGCTTGCTGCTTTGCAGCCTTTGCATCCCCACCTTCGCCGCCCCTGCAACTTACAATACCACCAAGAACGCCGGTGTGCGCGACGAGGTCTGCACCACGCTGGACGGCACCTCGGCAGATGCCTATTACACCCAAGACTACACCTACGCATCACTTTCGCAGTTGTCGCAAGCTGAGCTTCTCACCTCGCTCCGCACATTGATGACTTCAACGCATACGCGCAAAACGTCCTACAGCGATTGCCGCGACATGAGCGTCAATACCGACTGTCAAAATGGTGATGGCTCCATCGTACTGCTTTACACCTCCGTTGTTGTCAAAAGAAGCGATTTTATCGGTTCGGGCAGCATTGGTTGGAACCGCGAACACGTCTGGCCCAAGAGCTTGGGCGGCTTTGGCAACGATGGCGCAGGGGCTGACCTGCATCATGTTCGCCCCGATGACGTACAGACTAACTCTATCCGTGGTAATAAAAAATACGGCAACGTTACATCAGGCAGTGATGCTAAAGGTTCTTCCCTTGTAAACGGTGCCGTGGGAGGAAAGTCGGGCGGAAGCTATTTCGAACCGCTTGACAACGTCAAAGGCGATGTCGCACGTATTTGTCTGTACGTTTACGTTCGCTATGGAGGTCAGCTTTCTTCCTGCAACAATATCACCAACGTGTTCCAAAGTGTCGACGTTCTGCTTGAGTGGTGCGCGCTCGACCCTGTAGATACTTGGGAAATGGGACGAAATGAGGTTGTTGGTGCCATCCAAGGTAACAGAAACGTATTTATTGATTATCCCGAATACGCTTGGCTGCTGTTTGGCAAGCAAGTTCCTTCCGATATCACGACCCCTTCGGGCATGGCTCAGAGCAGTGCTCCCGACACCCCCGACACGCCTGATACGCCCGACACGCCTGATGTTCCCTGCACGCATGAGAAAACCGAAATACGCGGAATGGTCGCCGCGACCTGCTACAAAGAGGGCTATACCGGCGACACTTATTGCACAAGCTGCAACGAAAAGACGGCAATCGGCCGTGTCATTTCCACCGCCGAGGGGCACGTGTTCAGCGATTGGGTCGACGATGGCTACGGAAATCTCAGCCGTATTTGTACTGTTTGCGCCAAGATAGAATCTGATTGCGGCAACGATAACACGCAAACACCTACGCCCCCCTCTACCGGTGAGCAACCGACGGGCGGTTGTCAGTCTGCCGTTGTTATCTCCGCGCTGCCTATACTGTTGCTGGCCTCCGTCAGCACCTGCCTCAAATTACGAAAGAAAGAGCTTTGATATCAAAAAGAACCGCACAATTGTGCGGTTCTTTTTTGTGGTCGGTTCGATTACTCTATCATCAAAAAGACGATAGTACCAATCGTTCCAAGTCCAAGGAAAACCAGTCCGACAACCAACATCGGCCAATTGAACGGCTTTCTGTTTTCCTCTTTTTCTTTACGGTAGTCATATAGACTTTTTTGCTTGTAATACGACTCTTTCTTCCACAGATAAAACAACCCGTGGATCGAGTAGCCGAAAATATCAAAAAATCCTTTAGAAGAAACCCAGCCAAGCAATGTAATACCAACGTACAAAACACCCGGCAGGAAGCAACTATCCGATAAGATCTTGACAATTACAAGCGTCTCTGTCTGTTCGAAGAGATTCCATGCCGTTGCGCAGATGACAAACATGATCAGCGCAATCGCCAAATGCGTGATATAGGTCCACTTGGTTTTGTTATCTTTCATGTTACCTCAAACCAATGCTTATTTGAGCATTTTTTGATATTTTTCAAATTCCGCATCATTGCACTGAACAAAATGTCCGGGAGAGATCTCGCGCAACGAAGGCTTATCTACTGAATAATCGTGCTCAACAAGAGGCTCGTAGGCGATTCTCTTTCTGTTCTTCTCATAAATGGGGTCAGGCAGAGGAATAGCCGAGAGCAAAGAGCGAGTATAGGGATGCAACGGATTTTTGAACAATTCTTCCGAGGTTGCAAGCTCGACCAGCTTACCGAAATACATAACACCGATACGATCGGAGAAGTATTTAACAACAGACAAGTCGTGCGCAACGAACAGAATTGTCAAGCCCAGATTGCGGCGAAGATCATTCATCAGGTTGATAACCTGCGCCTGAATAGACACGTCGAGCGCCGAAACAGGCTCGTCAGCGATGATCAACTCAGGGTTCATTATGATAGCACGTGCGATACCGATTCTCTGACGCTGACCGCCCGAGAATTCGTGGGGATAACGCGATGCGTGCTCCCTAACCAGACCGACCATCTCGAGCATTTCATAGACCTTCTGGTCAATGACCTTCTTGTCACGCTCACCGCGGATAATCAAGCCCTCGGAAATGATCTCACGAACCGTCATACGGGGGTCAAGTGCCGAACCGGAATCCTGGAAGATCATTTGGATCTGTCCGACGACCTTGGCATTCTTGGCCTTGCGCAGCTCGTTACGGTATTCCTTTTTGATCTCATCCGTAGCGTTAGCAAGCAACGGCTCGTATTTAGCCTTTACTTCTGCCACCAGCTTCTTGGAATACTCCTTATCACAGTTTTTGAGATCGGATTTTGCAAGTGCGATCTGCTGCTTGCGGTCCGCAACGATCTCTTCCATGTGACGCTTAAGCTCTGCCGCCTGTTCGGGGGACTTAGCCAATGCTACCTTTTCTTTATATTCTTTTTTGGCATCGGCGATATCCTGATAGTACGAACGCAAGCCTGCGCTGATACGGATACCCTTGTAGTAAATGTTACCCGAGGTGATATCGTACAGCTTGATGATGGAACGTCCCGTGGTTGTCTTACCACAGCCCGACTCACCAACAAGGCCGAACACCTCGCCCTTTTTGATTTCAAAGCTTACGTCATCAACCGCGCGGTTAAAGCCGAAGTATTGACAAAGATGTTCAACTTTCAGAAGAGTTTCAGGATTATGACTCATGAGTATCACCTCTCCTTTCCTTCATTCTGGCGATACGGTCAAGAATCGTCTTAGGAGGATCGATCTTGGGCGCATCGGGGTGCAACAACCAAGTTGCAGCATAGTGGGTATCGCTGATCTTAAACATCGGAGGTTGACGTTCAAAATCGATCTGCATCGCATACTTGTTACGTGCAGCAAATGCGTCACCCACAGGAGGATAGATCATATTCGGAGGCGTACCGGGAATGGCATCCAACTTTTCGTTGGTGTCCAAGTCAGGCATCGAGGACAAAAGTGCCCAGGTGTACGGATGTGCCGAGTGATAGAAAATATCCTCTGCCGTACCGTACTCGACGATCTTACCGGCATACATAACCGCAATGCGGTCCGCCATATTAGCGACGACGCCAAGGTCGTGCGTGATGAAAATGATCGAAAGCTGTCTTTCACGCTTCAGATTATTGATCAGCTCCAGAATACGCGCCTGAATGGTTACGTCCAGCGCCGTCGTGGGCTCGTCACAGATCAAAATGTCGGGGTCTGCGGCAAGCGCAATTGCAATAACGATTCTCTGCAGCATACCGCCCGAGAACTCGAACGGATACTGATTGTATCTCTTGCGAGGCTCGGAAATACCGACCTCATCCATTAGCTTGAGCGCTCTTGCTTTGGCAATACGCTTGGTCACCTTGTTGACAACACCGGATGCGTTGGCCTTCAAGAAATCGATCAATGCAATCGTTTCAGCCTCGTAATCGCGCGTATTTCTAGCTGCGATCAGCTCTTCAAAATGAGCAATCAAACGATCGATCTGATGAAGCATATTTTGTCTGACCAGCTCAAGGTCAGTCAGCGAGGCCGGGACAACCTCACCGTTGGGCGTTTTGCCCTTGGCCACGATGCGGTCATACTTTGCCTTTTGCTTAGCGTAACGCTTGGTTTCCGCTTCGTTTTTAACAATACCGCCGAAGTATTTTTCAATCTCGGTGTGCAGACCTGTACCAAAGGTATAAACCAAGCTATCCTTGACAGTATTCAAAGGATCAATGGTCTCGATGACTTCTTTGGCCATCGCTTTATATGCGCCAAGAACCGTCCTCTTGTTCAGCGCAGACGCTTCAAAAACAGTACGATTTTGTTTGAGGAAGGCAATCGCTTCAAGCAACTCCTTGTAGAACAGATCAGCCGAGTATGCTAGAGCATTTTTGGCATCTGCAATAAACGCGAGCATGAAATTGTCATCCAAATATTTGCGCAGATAAGCGTTAAGCTCTTCAACCGAAGGCATCGTGGGCAGTTTTTTCTCGGGACAGAAGGTCAGATAATAGCCCATCGCAAAGAAGTTCGGCTGAGTGAAGGTAACAGCCTCACTCAAAATTGCTTTTAGCGTGTTTAGAATGGCAACCGTTTCCGTATAGTCGCCCGTCTTTCTGGCTGTCTTGGCTTCAGCGGGCAGTCTCTCAGCACATTCCTTCAACTGATCCGCCTTGGCGCATACAACCCAATCGTTGATGGAGTTGAGCGAAAGACTTTTGATATTCTTCATGCGGTAAGCCGCATCGGAGAGAACCTTCTTTTCAATTTCAAACAGAACACTGTCGATCTCGGTGATTGCTTCGCTTGCTGCCGAGAACGCAACGTTATACGCGCCCTCAAGCGCAAGGTGCTTGTATTCAAACGCATCAAAGTCCTTGCACTTTTTGGTAAGTGCGCCTGCAACAGACGCATCCCCCTTGGCAATTCCCTGCACCATGCGATCGTTCAAGGCTTTCAGATATGCGTTGAACGTCAAACGGCTCTCACGCTGTCTTGCCTTGCCCTTCAGGATCATAGCTTCGGTCAGCTGTCTACCAATCTTGACGATAGGGTTCAAGCTAGACATAGGATCCTGGAAGATCATAGCAATTTTATCGCCACGGATCTTGTGGAATTCGTCTTCGGGGATCTTGAGAAGATCCTTACCGTCGTAGATGATCTCACCGCCCTCAACAATAGAGTTACCGGCAAGAATACCCAAAACTGCTTTGGACGTAACCGATTTACCCGAACCAGATTCACCGACGATCGCCAGCGTTTCACCCTTGGCAAGGTCAAAATCAATGCCGCGCACCGCCTGAACTTTACCGTTGGACGTGCGGAAGGAGATCGTCAGATTTTTTACATGAAGTTTATTTTCCATATCAATCCTCCACTCCTCTCGTAGACGGGTTAAAGGCATCGCGCAGACCGTTACCAAACAGGTTGAACGAGATCAGCAGCAACGAAATAAAGATGGACGGGAACAGCATCGCGTGCGGAGCAGCCGTCATTGCCGTCTGACCCTGCGAAGCCAGCGTACCGATCGAGGTACCGAACAGCTCCTGCAAGTTGATGATACCCAAGTAGGTCAACGAAACCTCCGAGCTGATAACGCCGGGAATAACCAATGCACAGCTGGTAACGATGGTACCAAGTGCGTTGGGGAAGATGTGCTTAAACATCAGTCTCCAGTCGGAAGCACCGAGCGTTCTTGCGGCAAGCACGAACTCCAAGCTCTTGAAGCGATAGAACTGCTTACGCGTCAAGGCCGCCATACCTAACCATCCCGTTAATACAAAGGCAAACAGGAAGGACGGCAAGACGCCCACCTTTTGTGCTAAGTGTAGTTGGAACAGCGTCGTAACAACGACAAACGGAACACCGCCGAGAACCTCAGCAATACGGTCCAAAATCAAGTCGATCAGACCGCCGTAGTAACCCTGAATCGCACCGTAAATAGCACCGATGGTCAGGTTGATGGCAGAAACGATAACAGCAAAGATCAACGAGAAGCGTGCGCCGACACCGATACCGGTGAACAGGCACTGACCCAGCGAGTTGGTACCAAAAATATAGGTGGGCTCGTGACCGTTGACATAGTGATAATAGTTGTAGTAGCAAATACGAATATGGACAGCACCCGATTTAGCAGCACTGTATATATAGTTGCCGGGGTCGCCTTCGATGCGAATACTGTTGTAGGGAACAGGACCCTCGATGGAACTATCCGTGGAGTAGGCGGGAAGATAAATGTAGTTCCCGTCCTCATCCTGCAGTGGCGTTCCTTTATTATCCTGAACTTGATACCAAATGTTGGGATTATCCTTAATGCCCATGATATCCTTAGGCTCTACATAGGGATAAATAACCTGTACACCGGTTTCATTCTGGAAATCCTGAATACGCTGATACTCATCATAAGAAACGACGCGATAAACGACGCCTCTTTCATAGTATTTGTTGTTTTCGATCTTGTGATATACAACATCACGCCACTGGCCACGGTATTTTTCCTTTTGAACGGTCGTGTCCACAATGCGAAGCACAGGCTGAAGACCCGTTTCCTCGCCGATAGCGCGCCAAATTGCGACCTGCTTTTCCGACTGGCTCTCGTGCTTGGTCGCACCGTCGAAAATGCCAAGGTTCTTATCCGCGATCGCGCGAATGAAGGGCGGATGCTGGGTATAGGTGCTATCCATGTGTCGAACGGGGTTGACAGAAATCAAGGGCGACACGATAGCAAACAGAATGAGGAAAAGAATGATCCATGCGGCAACAACGGAAGACTTGTTCTTCTTGAAGCGGACCATAGCATCGGCAAAATAGCCACGCGACTTCGTTTCCAATTTCTGATCGTGAATGTTAGCATCAAGTTGCTTAAAAGCAAATTTTTCTTTTGGAATGTGTTCGTAAATATTGGTATCCATAATGATGCAATCTCCTGCCCTGCCGATATACGGCAGTTAGAAAACTCTCTCCTTTCCTCCTTATTTTTTAGAACCCATACGGATTCGGGGATCGATAAAGCCATAGCTGATATCAACGACGATACCGGCAGCCAAACCGATGGCGGTATAGAATGCCGTGTTCATGATAAACAGCGGATAGTCAGGAGCGTTGATAGACTTGATATACAACTGACCGACACCGGGGATCGAGAAGATCTTTTCGATGATCAGCGAACCCGACATGATACCGATAAACTGACCGAAGATCGACGGCAAAATAACGACCATACAGTTTTTGAGTGCATGGCGAACCGTTGCCTGCGCACGAGTCAGACCCTTGGTACGAGCAAGCAACATAAAGTCGCTGGTCAGCACCTCGGTAAGCTCGGCACGGGTCGTTCTGGTAAAGCCCGCAATAACGCCAAAGGACAACGACATAATCGCAGGCAGCATGGACTTGAACATCGACCAGGTGAAATAGTCCGTACCCTGATCCATAACAAAGGGGAACCAGCCCAGCTTATAGGAGAAGATATACTGTATCAAGAACGCATACACAAACGAAGGTACGGATATGATCAGCATTGTCAGGGTGGAAATGGTATGGTCAATCCACGAGTTCTTTTTGAGTGCAGCCCAAATACCAAGCAAAATACCGATCGGGATACTCAAAATAATCGAGTAAAGGTTAACGATAACGGTTGCGGGCATTTTTGACGAGAACAGCTCGAAAACGTCACGTCCGACGTACAGCTTATCCGACATACCCCAGTCCCATTTAGTGAAAATATCTTTGAGGAAAATGCCGAATTGCACCATAATGGGTTTATTATAGCCCATCGCCTCTCGACGCGCTTCCACGACATCCTTGTGTATGTCGGTCGGGTCGAGCTGTGCCGGCGGCAACAGTCGGATCAGCACAAAGCAGATACCAATGATGATGAACAATGTCAGCAGCATCAGCACAACTCTTTGCAGGATATACTTTAACATGATTGATTCCTCCGGGTGTTGATTTATGTAGGAAACGGCTTCCCACGGTCCGGTTTATAAATTATCTCGGTTTTGCCGAGTAAATTTCCAATTTAACAAGTAAAAAACGAAAATGAGACACAAAGGCGGGACGGACTGTCGTCCGTGCCGAGAAAAAAGAACGCTGTGCAAATAGCGCATATATACAAAAAGCAACATATTACCGGAACATCGCTGCTCCGGTAATATGTCGGGAGTTGTTGCACGCAGCGCGTGCAACAACTCGTAAAAAATTCAAGTAAACTCAGTCACTAAAAGGTATTAGTACTTGAGCTCGCCGCCCTGAGCTTCGACGTGTGCCTTCCACTCAGCGTCGTTGAAGTTGTACTTGGTGTAAGCGATACCGCCGCGACCCATGATCTCGTTGTAGTCTTCAACTACGTAGTAGACCTGCTGAGACAGCAGAGCCATGGAACCGTCCTCGAGAACGGGCAGGTAGTTGTAAGCACCAAGGATCTTAGTCTCGAAAGCAGCCAGAATAGACAGACGAGTTTCGATGTCTGCCTGACCGTCACCGTAGTTGTAGGTCTTACCGTCTACTTCAACAGCTGCACCGTTGAGTGCGTCGGACCACTGCTTCAGGTTCAGCGTAACCTCTTCGCCACCGATGGTCAGCGTCATGGTGTGAGCAGTAGCATCAAACCAAGCTGCATCGTATGCACGATCGGGGTTAGCGTACAGGTCAGTCAGCGAGAAGGGGTTCAGAGCGGAACCCTGCCAACCACCAAGAACGGTGTCAGCCAGACCCGCCTTGATCTTTGCAGACCAAGCGTTGCCGTACTGAGGAGACTTGATGAACTCAACCTTACCCTCGAAAGGAGTGCCAACCAGAACGTCAGCCAGAGCGGAGTTCAGATATGCGATGGTCGTGGTCATAAAGTCGGAGTCAGAGGACAAGCAGTACTGCATCTGAACGATCTGGTCGCTCTTGCCGTCGTTGTCAGCGTCGGTGATGTAACCGGCCTCGATAGCCTCATCAAATGCCTTCTTGAAGAATGCGCGAGCACCCTCAACGTCATAACCGGTGATAGAATCAACGGCTGCATCCAGAGAAGGATACTTGGAAACGTCAACAGAGTAGAAGTCACACAGTGCCTTCTTTGCCTGGTCGGTGTCGCGGTACTTAGCACCCGTATCGGGGTCATAGATGTAAGCAGTACCGATCAGACCGTAGCCTGCGGAACGAGCGGGAGAAACGGTGCTTGCGAACAGGTCTCTATCGTAGGACAGAGCCATACCGCGCTTGAAGCTCTCCAGCATCATGCACTGCAGGTCATACTTAGTGGTATCGAAGTCTTCAGCTTCCTCACGGCTCTTGATTGCAGCAGCATGGCCGTTCAGAATGAGGAAGAAGGTAGAGGTAGCGGGAGAAGCGTAGCAATACTCGGAGCTACGGTAGGTCTCGAAGTCTGCAGCCTGCAGGCCATAGCCCATCAACTCGCCCTTCAGGAACATCAGCTTTCTGGTATCAGCCTCTTCAACAACCTGGCATTCAACCTTGGTGGTCTGATACATGGGGTAGTACTTACCATCGGTAGGATCCTTGTAGATGTGCTTACCGTCGGTGTAACCGTGCCATTTTTCGTTCTTTTCAAAGGTCATACCCTTGTCTTCCTGATAAGAGGTCATCTTGTAAGGACCGTAAGACATGGTGGTCGCAACGCTGGTGTTGTAGCTGGAAACGTAACCGTCACCAACCTTCTCCAGGCAAGACTCGTACAGATCCTTGTATACCAGCCAGTTACCGGACAGGTTGTACAGCAGATAGAAGCCGGACAGGGACTTCTCAAGAACCAGAGTAATGGTGTACTCATCGTTCTTAATGATACCAACGTTTTCGAAAGCGAAGGTATCGTAGGTCTTATCGTAAGAGATGTAGAACTCGAACGTGGACTCGGGCTCATTACCCCAGTTGTCGGAGGTAGTGAACTGCAACAGCAGAGCTCTGGACTCGTCGGTTACGGGAACGTTACCCTCGTCATCGCCGAGAGCTGCCAGTCCGTCGTATACTTCCTTCTGAACGTAGCCCATCTGAGCCAGCTCGGTCAAAGAGTAACCGGAGCAGAAAGGCAGGGTCTTTTCGTTCAAGCAGATCCAGGTCTTTGCACCGTCTGCGGTTACATAGACACCGTCTGCACCCTTGGTCAGAGTTGCCCAAGCATGAGTAACCTCAGAATCGCTGATACCATTGACAGCCTTGATAGTACGGCCGCTCAGAGAGTAAGCCTTACCACCGGCGATCGCCAGGTCACCGTCAACGTAGTCGGTTGCACGGTAGTTGATCAGCTCGGGGTTGAGCAGCTGCTTCATGGAGTAAACGTAGGTATCCGCATTGATGGGAGTACCGTCCTGCCACTTAGCATCCTTGTTCAGCGCGATCTTGTACGCATAACCGGTCTTTGCGTCTGCGGGAATGTTGAACTTGTTGTTTTCGAGTGCCTTGATCTCTTCGGTTACATCAACGGGCATCTCTGCAGCCATCTCGGGGATGATCTTATAACCCGAGTAGGGATCCTTGCCATCAACGGCGTTGAGCTCGTCGTTGAATACAAAGGTGTACAGACCAGTGATGATGAAATCCAGAGGATAGCTGTCATCAGCGGTCTCATAGGTGTGGGGGTTCCAGTTGGTAGCCAGCGTGCTGACTGCGTCTTTCCAGGTGAATTCGCCTTCGAACTTTTCGACAGTGATTTCGCCGGAGCCTTCTCCTTCGCCTTCGCCTTCACCAGGATCGGGAGTGGGAGTAGGGGGGGTCTTGGGTTTGCAAGACACAAACGAGAAAAGCATGAGTACTGCAAGCAGCAACGCCATGATGGATGTAAACTTTTTCATCGTTGGTTTCTCCTTTAAAATATAATTTGATTTTATAAAAGACCATAAAGCGGAAACGAATATGTACAAGCACCGTAACCGAAGATGAGTACTCATGCGTATGCGTTTCTCTCAATACGAATCTATTTATAATATCATTTTACCACATTTTTTTCACCGTGTCAACACAATTGCGTTATTTTTGCATATTTAATTGTTACCAAAATCTTTTTTTTTTATAAAAAAAGGAATTTCTTTTTGGTTTTCGTGTATATATTCGTTTTTCATGCATTTTCCCCGATAAAACAATGCAATTATGTTCATAGAGTTTTTTATGCAACCGCCTCGCCCCCTATTGCTTTTTTTTCAATTATATGTTATAATGACGTATATGTTCCCTTTTGAAAGGAGGCACACCGAATGATCCTGGCCATCGACATCGGCAACACCAATATCACGCTAGGCGGCTTTGACGGCGATGCGTTGACTTTTGTTTCTCGCATCTCGACCAACACCGCGCAGACCGCCGACGAATATGCGACGAAAATTATGCACACGCTCGCGCTTCATAAGGTTGAGCGAGCCATTGTCAAGGGCGCAATCATTTCCTCCGTTGTCCCTCCTCTCAACAGCGTTCTGAAAAAGGCCATCCGCTTTATTTATGGCGTCGAGCCCTTGCTCGTCGGTCCGGGCGTCAAGACAGGACTCAAGATTCATTGTGACAATCCCGCATCGGTTGGCGCGGACTTAATCTGTGCCTGCGTTGCGGCGCACCATATCTATGGCAGTCCTTCTTTGATCATCGATATGGGAACCGCGACAAAAATGATGGTCGTTGACCGCGCAGGCGCCTTTATCGGCGTGTCCATCATTCCCGGTGTTTTGATGGGGCTGAAGGCGCTGTCGTCGGGCACTGCACAGCTTCCGCAGGTCAGTTTAGAGGCTCCGCGTAGCGTCATCGGCAAAAATACGGTGGATTGTATGCGTTCCGGCGTGGTATTTGGAAACGCGAGCATGATTGACGCTATGATCGATCGTTTCAATGAGGAAATGGGCGAGACGCTCCCTGTTCTCGCGACAGGCGGCCTGTCTTCGACCATCATTTGTCATTGCAAGCACGACATCACGCTGGATGAAAATCTTGTACTTAAGGGATTGAACATTCTATATAACAAAAACAACTGAATATCTTTTGTATATTGCTCCAAAAGGAGTACATATAAATTTTATGCGTTGCACCGCGCAAGCGGGCGACAGCAAGGAGGACTTTTTATGAAAGCAAGCAACAAAAGAGCCATGTCAACCAAGACGATGGTACTTATGGCCATGCTGACCGCGTTAGTCGTGATATTGACATATGCAGGCAGCTTTATTCGCCTGAGCCCCATGGTCACCGTTTCTCTGACGTTGGTTCCCATCGTTCTGGGTGCCGTTCTCTGCGGCGTATGGGGCGGTAGCTGGCTGGGTCTTGTCAATGCCATTGTCATTCTGGCATCAGGACAAGCGGCATTTTTCTTCGGCATCTCGCCTGCGGGTACTGTGGTCGTCGTTCTGGCCAAGGGCACGCTGTGCGGTCTGGCCGCAGCACTTCTCTATCGGCTGATCAGCCGCCGGAACAAGTACGTTGCCGTCGTTACCGCCGCCGTCATTTGTCCCGTTGTCAACACGGGGATTTATTTGATCGGTTGTCTGACGGTATTCTTCAGCGCCATCGAGGGTATGATCGGTGAGGCTATGCCCTCCGTTATGAGCGTACTGATCTACGGCATGGGACTTGTCAACTTCCCGTTCGAGCTGCTGTTCAACATCGTGCTCTGCCCTGTCATTTACCGATTGATCAAGCTGCTTCCCAAATTCGCGCACGACTAAAAATCAAATCGGAAGGATTTTTTCCTTCCGATTTTTTATTTTCCCCTTGCCCACCGTTCAAAAGTATGTTATACTGTTTACAACAATCCTCGACAAGAAAGGATACGACATGGCAAAATTATACTTCAAATATGGTGCAATGGGCTCGTCCAAAACGGCCAACGCGCTGATTACCAAATTCAACTATGAAGAACGCGGCATGAAGGTTTGGCTCATCAAGCCCTCCATCGACGACCGTGACGGAGCTAATACGATTCGTTCTCGCATTGGCCTGCAAGCGGACGCTCGCGTCATCACTCCCGATATGAACGTATACGACGAGTTCTCGCGTCTTGAGAATTACCACGTCATCATCGCAGACGAGTGCCAGTTCTTCACGTCCGAGCAGATCGATCAGCTGCGATGTGTGGTAGACAAGCTGGGCATTCCTGTCCTGTGCTTCGGTCTGCGCACCGACTTTTTGACACATATGTTTGAAGGTAGCCGCAGACTGTTCGAGGTAGCCGACTCCATCACCGAGATCAAAACCATTTGCACCTGTGGTAAAAAAGCCATCGTCAACGCCCGTATCGACGGCACGGGACGCGTGGTGACTGTGGGCGGTCAGATCATGCTGGGCGGCAATGACTCTTATGTTGCCATGTGCCATAGTTGCTGGAAGCGCGCCATTGAAGAACAAGGCACTAAAAAGTGAGCGAGGATGACGCTATGAACAAAAATGAGAACATTCTTATCATTGGCGTAGCGGGCGGCACAGGTAGCGGTAAAACCACGCTCGCCTCGCATATTGCTGACGCGTTTGGCGATCGCGTGGCGGTTATCACACATGACAGCTACTATCGTGCTCAAAATGACAAGACCTATGAAGAGCGTTGTCTGCAGAATTACGACCACCCCGATGCCTTTGAAACCGAACTACTATGCGCACATTTGGAGCAGCTATGTCAAGGACAAGCCGTTGACATTCCCGTATACGACTACACCATCCACAACCGTTCCAACCGTACGCAGCGCGTTGAGCCCCGTGCCGTCATCGTACTGGAGGGTATTCTTCTCTTCTCCGACGAGCTGTTGCGCAGCATGATGGATCTCAAAATTTTCGTTGACACCGATGCGGACGAGCGTATTCTGCGACGCATCGTGCGTGACACCAAGGAACGTGGGCGCTCGCTGGAGTCGGTCATTACCCAATACTTGACTACCGTCAAGCCCATGCACGAGGCTTTCGTCGAGCCTTATAAGCGCTTCGCCGATATCATTGTTCCCGGTGGTGGTGACAACCCTGCCGCACTGGATATGATCATCACGCGAGTGAAGAAGCAGTTGGGAGACGTTTGACACGGTCAATAGCACAATCGCATAATACAAATCACGGGCACCGCTGCGCGGTGTCCGTGATTTGTTCAATTTGTTATTTCACTCTTTGAACTGTGTTCATATTAACACTTGTTCCTGTATAGCGCCAATAAACCGGATCCCATTGCAAATCGTTGTACAACAGATGCAGATAATTAATGTCTGCCGGAGCTTGTCTAATGGCAAACGAATCGGCCGATGCAGAGAGACTGGAGGCGTTGCCAGCTACATAATACACGTTACTTATATAATCTGCCAATCTACCAATATCAGTGCTATTGCTATCAAAGCCTGCAACATTGGAAACAAAGTATTTCTTATTGTCATTGCCTACAGAAACGCTGATATCTCCCAAAGAATTTCGAATATCGGCATCATGCTCCTGACCGTTATATTTTAATTTGCTCACTAAGCCAATGAAATCTCCAACAAATCCTTTGGAATCACCGGCACCGTTCAAAGACGGAGTTATCGTTCCTTTTACATAGCAATTCTCAATGGTGATGCCGCCGTAAGATTCTCCGATCAGGCCACCGGCCAACAAGCGCTCTCCACCGCCTCCCATAAATCCTTCCACACCTCGCAAACCAAATGATGCGTCGAGGTTATTGACAAAACAGTTTTGAACGATGGTTCCTTTAGTTGAATCGGAGAAAGCACAAATACTTCCGAAATTTGTTTGTACAACGCGGCTGGGTCTAGCAAAGCCACCTTCATTTATAGCACTTTGTGAGAGATCGCAGATCACATTTTCAACCTTACAATGAGAGAACTTACTATTGCTCGCAATACATGCGATGGGGCTTGCAAATAATTGACAATAATCTACGTTGATCAATGTCCCTGAGAAAGAAGCGCTAACATCGCTTAACCACAATGAATCGATCGTAGCTTCGGACACCTTAACAAACATAGACATATATCCTCTTTTTTTGCCAGTATCCGTAATCAAACCCAATTTGAAATTCTTAATATAATATCCGTTTCCGTAATACTTTCCACTAAAAGGTTTGTCCTCTGTTCCGATTGGAGCAAATGTGCTTCCTTTAAGATCAATATTGGCCATTTGGACATAGATGCCGTTCAAATTGCCTCGTATTTTTTCCAAATCACTCGCGGTATAAATGTATATAACATCATTCAATACGTATTCCGGACAAGTATCACACTGCAGGTCGTCATCATTGTCGTAATGTCCCGTAGGAGAAAGCGTCTGCTGTGCTTGGATGATAAATTCGCAATTGATACAATATTGCCCCTCCGTTTTTCCGGGTGCTACGCAAGTTGGGGGAATAGCAGAAAGAGTAGCGATTGCATGCGGTTTTTTGGGAATAGAGGCTGTGATCGTCGCTGTACATCCAGCAAGAGTACAGGTTCCGAGTTTTCTCCCTTCTTGCTGGCAGGTAGACTCGACGTCGGTTACCCATTCATAAACGTGTTCCGTTTTCGGGAGTGTTGTTATCGTTGTATGCGTACTGTCATGGGTACAGGTTCCTACATTTTTACCTTCCTGTTGGCAGGTAGCTACAACTTCCATTACCCACTCATAATTATGGCCCAGCGGGTCTATCGAGGTTGTCTCAAAGATTTCATCACAATTCAAGCATTTTGTTACAGATTCTCCGGCGTCGGTACAAGTAGCAGGCTTGACAATGACCGATTCACTAATCACATGTTCTAATGTCGGAGTAGTTTCATACGTTTTTTTCTCACAAACAAAGCATACTGCAGATTTTGCGCCGGGCTCCGAGCAAGTTGCTTCTTTTTCTATTGTCCACTCCCCGTATGTATGGCCTTTAGCACGAATATCTGCTCTTTTTCGTGTCTTCCCACATTCGATGCACTGCTGCTTAGAAACACCTGCTTCCTCGCAGGTCGCCTCCTTGACAACGCTAATATCCATCCACCTGTGAGAACAAAAGCAAGATGTTAGGGATACTGTCAGTGCGGCCATGGTCATGATGAGTACAACTGCTAAACCAAGGCGGCGAATATTCTGTTTTTGCTTTGCTTTCATTTGTTTTCCTCCTAACGGTCTATTTATAGTCCATATTGTACCATATATAGCCCATATTGTCAACCATTTAAGGCTATAATTAGTCCATAAAATTTTGGGAGGACAATATGGACACGTATACCGCAGTAAAAAACAGACTGCTTACCCTGTGTGAAGAAAAAAGACTCTCCATTCACAAATTGGCAATGGACTCTGCTGTCGCACCTTCGACAATCAAAAACATTCTTTATGGAAAGAGCATCAACCCCGGGGTCGTTACAATAAAAATGCTGTGTGATGGCATGGGAATTACACTCGTTGATTTTTTCGATACCGAAGAATTCCGCACATTGGAGCAAGAAATTCGCTGAAGCAATAGTTAACGGATCATGAATAGCTGTGGCGACAATAGATATTAAGTAATTGGGAGATCAATGAACAAAAAAGTACATCTGCCTTATTTCATGCAGATGTACTTTTTTCATTTCACGCTTTCTGCCCCGTCCTCACGGCCTGTCTTCAAGTCACCGAGTTCAAAGCGATCACAAGGATATATATAAGCAATATCGTAATAGCCTTGCAGGCAAATAAAGAAAAACTGCTCTCCCTGCGTCGAGGTGTTTTCAAGCCCCGACTGGCTCATGTAATAGTCTTGGCTCCAAGAATAATGCTTCTCAACCGAAGGCACTCGCCAACTGCCGCCGCCCTCAAAATAAAAGAAGGTAACCGTTTTGGTTTCGTCCCCATAGCTTGGGTTACCATAGCTGGCGGTATTCGGCTCATAAATGACTTCCCTTGCGATATGGCTCAGCGTTTCCACGGAAATGGAAATATCCCCGCGATCAATGGCCGCCGAGATCATTCGCATGGTGTTGCGATGTGCCTTCAAATCCCTGGCGAAACGAATGAGCTCGATCGAAGACAGCGAAAAGATCAGCAGTCCCACCCAGACACGCTTTGTCAAAATCCCCAACATCACCGCAATGATGGCAATGGGAACTATATACGTTAAGCGAAAATCCACGCGGTTGGACATATAAAAATCCGCCATTCGCTTCAAATCAGCTTTGATATTGGACAGCTTCAATGCTTCCTTTTTCATGCGCTCACCGCCTTTCGTTTCTATTGTATCACAATCCGCGCAAAACGTCAAGCGAAATGAGTAAGGACACCGCATGGGTGCCCTTGTTCTTATGTTTATGCGTTACCCTTTTCGTTGTAGTCCTCACAAAGCAAATTCATCGCCGTGCACAGCTTATGGAAATAAATAAACGGGCCAACCAGGAAGAACGAGCCGACGAAATACCAGAGCCAGAAATCGGTCGTGCTGAACTCATACTCGATCTCGCGCTGCGTCAGAGCCTCTTGTACGCGCGTGGCGATCTGATAATGCCAGATAATCAGAACAATGCTATAAGTAATTATAGAAAGAAGATAAGCAAAGAGATAGTTCATCGTTTTGGAACGGTCGGGCTTAGGCGCGACCTTATCAAGATCAAACGAAAACGGAATGAAGAAGAAAATGCTGTACAAGCCAAGCGTAATAATGTTCAGCAGCATCAGCTTCCACATGCTTCTGTTCGTTGCCAGCTTAACCGGGACAGACTCCGGGATCAGTTCGCCGTATTTGTCGTATTGTGCCATGGTGTTCTCCTTTTGTAGGTGATTTGTGGTTTCATTATAACACGGATTTTGGAAGAGTCAATCAACCATTCGTTGAGTCGGCCCTCTTAACCTATTTTAGGTTAAACGTCAATGCTCTGAAACAGATCAAAGAAACAGAGAAATCTGTTTTGGAGGGTATATGCAATACCATCGGATTCGCGATCTGAGAGAAGACAAGGATCTCACCCCAACGCAACTGGCCAAGCTGCTTGGAATGTCGCAAACAGGCTATTCCAAGTATGGAGCCGGCGAAAGCGATATCCGCACGCCGTGTTGATTCAATTGGCAAGATTGTATAACACCGGCATTGACTATCTGCCGGGTGAAACCAACGACCCACGCAGATATAAAAGCTGAGTTATATGCTCGCCGCAAAACAACGGCACCGAGCATGATCATCACACGGGTGAAAACCAGCCGGACATGTCCCCCCGTTTGCCGTAGCAAACGGAGATGTCTTTTCGTATAGCAAGTCACATGATTTTGCCAACGATGTAATTCTCGTAGGTCTTATCTGTAATGGCGTCAGCATTGATGATAGGGTTTTCGATAAAGCCGTTACCGCCGTCTTCACCTACAATCAACAAAGCGTTGTTGGTCGTATCCTCACGGAAATTCACTTTGATATTGGTCACCGTCGCGTCAAACTTACCGTCGCAGGCAATGGCCACTTCTTTGTTGGCAGCTGCGTACCACATGGCAAAGCAGTTCATCAGCGTCGCGCGGTTGCCCGCAGACAGACGGAATCCCGTTGCCATTTGATCACTGTAGCAATAATCGTACCAGTTTGTATGGTCGAAATCATGAAAAGCCACGCTTTCGAAATAATCGATATCATTGAACGGACTTTCATCGTAGCCAAAGCAATACAACGGGTGAACGTTGCGTAAGAAGTTGCCGCCGCTCTTGAGAACCACACCCGTCTGCACAGCGTAGATGCGCATATTGGTCAAGGTGTTGTCGTAGCCCTCAATCAACACGCCAATCGAACCTTTTTGGTTGTTACCCACAATATTGACCGTCTCGAGGTCTGCATCGGATGAGCCAAAGTTTGCCCCGTGCTTGATGTGAACGCCAATAAAGGTATGTTTAATAGAAACGTTGCGAATGGACGTTTCGCGGCCGCTGTCAATGGAGATACCGTTGGCCTTCATATTGCCGTCGATCACGCCGCCACTGAAATAATAGTTGCTTCCGGTGATGGTAATGGTATTATACGGCTCCGATGCCCCCAAGCGGACCATCGCTTCACTCTCTGACCAATCGTCAGAGGCCTTCAATACAGCAAAATTGGATAGCTGCAAGGCCACTGCGTTTTTGGGATTAGCCGGTGTACAGATGGGCTTGCCAAGGATATATTCTCCATCGGGGAAAAATATCGTTCGCATGGGATTGTCATCGATGACTTTTTGGATGTCTGCGGAAACGTCACGTCCCGTATTTGCCGAAACGTAGTCCGTGATCACAACGTATCCCAGAGACTGGGGATTCATTCCACTCATGTTTTTTGCTCCTTGCCAATGTGTGATTTCAAGTGAGTATAGTTTACCACAAAAGTGGGAAAGGGTCAAGGGGGAAAGCACAAAAGGTCACGGTAGAAGGACGTATATCATCAAGGGAAAGGCTGCGGCTTGATAAAGAAAAAAGGAGCTTTTGATATACAAAAGTTCCTTTTTTATTTGGTGGAGACAACTAGATTCGAACTAGTGACCCCTTGCATGTCAAGCAAGTACTCTAACCAACTGAGCTATGCCTCCGTGCGGTTTTCCAACCGACGGGCATTATTATAACACAGTTGTTTTCAAAATGCAAGCCTTTTTTTGAAATTTGTTGAATTTTTTTTATTTTTTGCTTTTTGCTGTCTTTACGCAGTGATAAATGCCATTTGCCGTGCGTTCGGCAAGCAAACCGGCACAGCCGATCAAGCAAATATACACAAACAGATTTCCAACAAGCGTATACAGTGTCATACCGCTTCTCATTTCGATCTCAGCCGTTACAATACCCTCCTCCAGTGCGTCCAAACGGGCAAGCTCTTTGCCCGTGGGAGTAATGACGGACGACACGCCGGTATTGGCAGCACGCACAACGTAGCGTCCCGTTTCGATGGCACGCAGCTTGGCCTGCGCATTGTGCATATATACCGCCGCACTGTCAAAGAACCACGAGTCATTGGTCACAATGCAGAGTAATTCAGCATCCTCGCGAGCAGCATCAAGCCCCAGTTGCTCATAGATGGAATCGAAGCAAACAAGCGCACCTATATGGCCAAGCTCCGTTTCAAAGACGGCCGCATCCTCACCTGCGAGTGTGTCGGAGGATAACATGGAGATCTCGGTCAAAAATGGCAATACTGCCTCGATCACAGGGCGCAAAGGCACGTATTCACCAAAAGGCACCAGATGACGTTTGGCGTAAAAATTCTCATGCATGGTTCCCGTTTCATCGATCAGGCGCACGGCGTTATATGTCTCATCCGCGCTTTGGTGAACAAAGGCACCCAACACCAAAATCACGTGATGGTCTTTCGCCAGCTCAAGGAGCGGATCACGATACCGAGTTAAGCCATCAAAATCAACGGGCACCGCCGTTTCAGGCCAGACGATCACATCCGCGCCCTGCTCGGCCGCTTGCACAGTCAAAGCGTAATAAATCTCAAAGGTCTCATCATTGGACGTTTGCCATTTATCCGCCGAGCCGACGTTTCCTTGGATAGCCACAACCTTGAGCATATCGCCCGATGAGCGCGTCGTATCGGTCAGCATGATGATGCCGCCCAAGGTCAGTTGAAGCGCAAAAACACCAATGCCAACAAGCGCGCATAAGCGACGCCGATCGGCATGAAGCAAGGCAAACGCAATACAGCCGTTGACAAGAACAATGACGAATGTAACTGCATACGACCCAAACCAGCTCGCCGTTTGAAGCATGAGAGGAATGGATGCCTGTCCCAATGCGAGCCTTCCCCAAGGAACGCCCGTCCATGTGAGTGTTTGTGCCCATTCACGCACACACCACAGACCCGCTAAAATGATGACCTGTAAATACGGGAGCTTTTTGACGATCCGCCCTCGCGAAACAAGGGCAAGCAAAACAGGAATCAGCGCCCCAAACAAGCTTTGAAGCAAGGACAGGCCCAGCGTTGCGACCAGAACGATCGCCAAAGCTATGACGGGAGTGACGCCTGTGAACTCCAACGGATACATATAAAAGAACCAATGAAAAATTACAACGGAGAAAGAATAGTTAAAGATCAACCCACCGCGGTACAATCGGCGAAGCGGTACGTTCTCATCACTCGACATGGAGAAGAATATCGTCAGTGCAGGAACAAGCGACACCCATTCCAGTACACCAATCGCAGGAAAAGAAACGCAAAGTCCCGTTAAAAGGCCGCTGACGATCAGCAAAACGCTTCTCCACTTGGACGAGCGTAGCCATGTCTGCGCTTCAATTCTTTTGAGCATTGCGATCATGGGCGTCCTCTCCTTCCCCGCCCGTTACCTCGCGGAGCAGAGGACGAGTTGTGTCCCTGCTTACCCGAACGTGTATGCGAGCATCCTGCCCCCTTTGTTGACGGATACGACTTTGAATGCGTTGACGTCTTTGTTGATACAACACGCCCGTCTTTTTGTTCCCGGCGTGGTTGTACCTTATAAGACGGATCGGAAGGGATATCTCGGGTAAAGAAATCATCGTAAAACCAAACAGCATCATCGGGCAGTACGACTTCACGACCCTTCAGATAGCCGAGCGCACCGTCATCATCCTTAAAATTGAAGATCAGCTTGCGCGCATACAAGGCTTGATATTTATATCCTGCCTGTGCGTCGGCGCGGTTGATACCGTATTTTCCATCACCAAGCAAAGGATGTCCTATGTGCGAAAGATGGGCGCGGATTTGGTGAGTACGTCCCGTCACCAACTCAACCTCCAACAATGAGTTGCCGCCACGTGACGCGATCACACGGTACTTGGTGATAATATCCTTACTTCCATGAAGCGGCGTATCGGTGACCTCTACTTGATTGTGCAGGCTATCCTTGCGCAGATAGGCACGTAGCGTGTCCTCGCGGCGCGGCAGTTCTCCATGAACGATGCAATAATAAAACTTGCGCACTTCATCATCGCGGATCTTTTGATTCATCACCCGTAAGGCCTCGGCGTTTTTGGCGGCAATGACGATACCACCGGTATTACGGTCAATACGGTTGCACAGCGCAGGTGCGAAGGATTGCTCCGAGGTGGGATCATATTCTCCCTTTTGCGCAAGGTAGGCCTTAATGTGCATAATAAGCGTATTATCCTGCGCCTCATCATCCTCATGAACAAGCACGCCTGGGCGCTTATGGACAAGCAGAATATTCTCATCCTCGTATACCGCCTCAATCTTTGGACGAATACGCGAAAGTGCGCCCGTGTCCTCCTCCGGCGAAGCAAAAAACTCATCCTTGATGAACAGTTGGATTTCATCCCCCTCGCACAGCATGACCGACGGCTCAGTGCGCGCGCGATTGCGCTTGATCTTTTTGGTACGAATGAATTTATACATCAGCGACATGGGAAGCCCCTTGACAGCCTTGGAAAGGAACTTGTCCAAACGCTGTCCCGCATCGTTATGATTGACTGTAAGAATACGCACGTCTGCACGCTCCTTTCTTGAAAAAGGGGCAGAGATAAACTGCCCCGTTGTCGTTTATTATTGTTCGGAAAATATCATTTCGTTCCGAAAATGCGGTCACCCGCATCGCCAAGACCGGGAAGAATGTACGCATTCTCATTTAAGCATTCGTCCAACGCCGCAACGTAAATATCCACGTCGGGGTGCTCATCCTGCACGCGCTTGACGCCCTCAGGAGCGGCTACCAGATTCATCAAACGGATATTACGGCATCCGTACTTGTTTTTCAGAAGCGCAATGGCATCCGCTGCCGAACCGCCCGTCGCCAACATAGGGTCAACCACGATAACCAAACGCTCGGCAATATCGGGGGGCATTTTGCAATAATATTCCACCGGCTCATGCGTGACCTCGTCACGGTACATGCCGATGTGGCCGACCTTAGCCACGGGCACCAGGCGAAGAATGCCATCTACCATGCCAAGTCCTGCGCGCAAAATGGGAACGATGGCCAACTTTTTGCCCGAGACCTTTTTAGCAACCATGGGCACAAGCGGCGTTTCGATTTTGAGATCCTCCAGTGGAAGATCGCGAGTGATCTCATAGCCCATGAGCATGGCGATCTCATCAAGCAACTCGCGGAAATCCTTGGATCCTGTCTTTCTGTTGCGCATGATAGACAATTTGTGCGTGATCAGCGGGTGATCGATAATATGAAGCTGGCTCATAAGCAGTCCTCTTTCCTCGTTTGATTTACGGCACATAACATCGTACCCTATCATGATTATACATGACACAGCGCATTTTTTCAAGTATTTCTTTGAAAAAAGTAAGATTTCGTGCGATCAAACTTTACAAAATGACAAGAACGTGGTAAAATAGGATGATAATAAACAAGAAAGGCGAATCATATGAGCAACACCGTCGGCATTTATACTTTGGGCTGTAAGGTCAACCAATACGAATCCGAGGCGATCGGCGAGGCTCTCGCTGCGCACGGCTTTTCGCTATGTCCCTGTAGCGACGCATGTGATGTTTATATCATCAATACCTGCACCGTTACGGCTGAATCCGACCGCAAGGCCCGTCAGTTTATTCGCCGTGCCCTGTCGCACAATCCCTCCGCCTTTGTTTTGGTTACGGGCTGTATGGCCCAGACGGATGCCGAGAGCATCAAGCAAATCAAGGGCGTTGACATGATCTGCGGCAATCGCAACAAAATGGCCGTCGTCAACGCGGCCTTGGCTCTTTGCGAGCGAGGCATAAAAAATGAAACTCCCGACATCGACGTTCCCTCACTGGACGGTGCCGAATTTGAGGCCATGTCCATCAACCGATTCGGTCGGACGCGCGCGTATATAAAAATCGAAGACGGCTGTGAGAGCCGCTGTACTTATTGTATCATTCCCTCTGCGCGCGGACATATTCGCTCCAAGCCCATGGACGCGGTGCTTGACGAGGTGCGCTGTCTGACACAGGGCGGTTGTCGTGAGATCGTTCTGACAGGCATTGAGACCGCCTCGTGGGGACGCGATCTGGACAATGGCAACTTGGCAGATCTTTTAGAACTGGTCGATCACATTCCCGGCATCGGCCGCGTGCGCCTTGGCTCACTCGACCCGACGATCATGCGCCCCGCTTTTGTCGAGCGCATCGCCAAGCTCCCCTCGCTCGCGCCGCATTTTCATCTATCGATGCAAAGCGGCAGCGATGCCGTGCTGGCTCGCATGAAGCGCAAATACAACAGCACACAAGCGCTGGCCGCCATCGAGCGATTGCGCGCCGCCATACCGAACGTACAGCTAACGACAGATATCATCGTCGGATTTCCCGGCGAAACGGAAACAGACTTTGAAGCGACCATGGAGTTCGCCCGCAAAGCGCGCTTTCTAATGATTCACGTCTTTCCCTATTCCAAGCGCGCAGGAACACCTGCCGCGATCATGCCCGATCAAATCCCCAATACCATCAAAAAGCAGCGTGTTGCTATGCTTTCATCCCTCGCCGCCGATATTCGAAGCGAGCTGTTGGACGAACGGATCGCCACCAACTCTCCTGTCAGCGTGCTGTTCGAAACCTTTGAGAATGGCATTGCCGTCGGTCACACTCCTGATTTTATCGAAGTGCGTGTACCTACCCCCACCTCGCTTCACGCCAATACGCGCCGGGTACGCCTGCTTGCAAAAACAGCCGACGGCATCGGATGCATCGGTCAGTTGATCGAATGAAAGGAGCCACTATGCCGGATATGATAAACACTCCCCAAAAGTATATTTCCGCAGCCGCCTTGCGGCAAGAACTCGGATTGACTCTGTCCCATGCGCGCATTGATACGCTGCTGGCTGCTTATCGTGCCGAGCAACGTGTTCCTACCGCCATCGAATTACGCACGCTTGATGCTTTATTGTACGATCCCATCATGAAGCCGTCGGTCTCGCCGCTATTATCCTTCCAAACCGAGGATGCCGAAACTGCCGCAATTTTTGGTGATTTGATTGAAAAAAGCAAGGATATCCGCGGCAAAGCCCCCCTCCCTACCCCCGCATCGGCGCTACGTGTTGCATCCGAAGCGCTGGCGCACGAAGGCATTTCTCCGCCGCCCCCAAAAGGAGCACTCGGCGAGCAACTTGTCTTGATTTCCGCCGAGGACTATGCCACGCTTCCCTATTACGGTCTGCGACCGCTGGACTCTATGCCGCTTGACGACACGCCCTGGCGCATGGTCAAGGTGGTCAATGACGATCCGTGTCTCATGTTGCCTTCGGCAAACGGAGATTTATGCAGCCTGCTTCTTTCCCCCGAGGACGCGGACGGTCAAGAGCATCTGCTCCACTTTTTCTCTCGCAAAGACATCCAAAAACTCATACATTATATGCGTGCCGTTAGTCGAGGCACCTATTTGGAAGCCCTGCTCTCTCGCGCCAACGGCTACGACATCGACCTGTCTGCCCTGCCCGGATTGACCGATCTTTTCCCGGCGGAGGCGGTACAAAAACTCCCCAGCGGGTATTTAATCTTTACCGATCAAACGAGCACTCGCCTTTTGATGGAGCAAGCACGCCAAAGTGGATTGATCATGGCAGCTTTCGCCCGTGTTAACAACACCTTCAAGCTGACATTTTCAACGCATGGAGTCACGGATTTCTCATTCCCGACACCCCAACTTCGCAACCTCGTTCAGCCCCGCTCCATTCAAGTGCGAACTGCCAACCAATCTGCATCAGCTCAGCAAGCCTTGCCAATCCGACACGGACGCATTGGGAACGATACCATCGCTTATTGCTCGTTCCCACTGCTCCCGACGCTTACTTCTGCCGAGGTGCTCTCTGCATTCCAAAAAACGATGGACACGCTGCTTTCGCAGGGCGGCGATCGCAAAACGATCTACGCAGCATTGGGACTTGGCGAACACGCGGACACCTCCCCTTGCGGTCTCTGGTCGGCGGTTCTCGGCGTGCACCGTGGGCTATGTGAGCAAAACATTCCATCTTTGCTTCCCACATTTACTCACGCCAACAAGGGAGAGTTGACGCTGTGCTTGATCGCCCAAACACTTCCCACATATCATGCTGACATATGCTCGTCTTCGCAGTCCGCTCCTGTGCAACAGGAGCAAACAGAGCAGTCTGATGCGTCGCATTCGGTCAATTTGCCCGCCCAAGAAGCTAAAAATCCGTAAAAATGCCCGTGAAACAGGGTGTACACGTCCATTTTTTGTTTTATTTTGAAAAAAACAATGAAAATTCAAAAAAACTCTTGCATTTTTCAAAGTCTTGTGCTATAATAATAGCCGTTGTTTAAGTTAAATCGATATCTGTGCGCCATAGAGGCGTGTTCAAGGAGGTGTCAAGGATGGCAAAGTGCAGTATCTGCGGTAAGGGCGTTGTATTCGGCGAGAACGTTTCCCACTCCCACCGTAAAACGAAGAGATGTTGGAAGCCCAACATCCGCAAGGTTAAGATTTCCGTCGGTGGCAATACCAAGTCCATTTCGGTTTGCTCCCGTTGCCTGCGCACGATGAAGAAGGCATAAGTTTTTAAACTTATTGTTCGTGCATAAAGTTGTCGGCAGACATACAGAGATTTCTGTGTGCCTGCCCTCTTTATTTTGAGGGGATTTTTAGGTAGCGAAATGTTATGCTACTTCTTCTTTTGACGATCATACTGCGTGCCTGCGCCGCGCGCGGCAGATATGGCAAAGCAAAAGGGATGCAGAGCTAATAATAAACGGCAGGCAGAGAAAGCATCTTTTTTGTTTTCTCTGCCTGTCAAGCTTTATTTGATTTTCTTTTTAAACATTCCTTCCGGCAACTGCGCCAGAACCACGGCAATCAGCATCAGCGCACAGCCTATCCATTCCCTGCTTGAGAGCCACTGTCCCGTCAGGACGCCTGCCGCCAACACAGCAAACACCGATTCCAAACAAAGCAGAAGCGACACTACCGTTGGGTTCGAATTTTTCTGGGCGAGAATCTGCAATGTGTACGCCACACCGCCCGAAAATACACCTACGTAAATCAACGGCCAAAGGCAAGCAAGCAGCGCCTCCCATGTAGGAGATTCTACTAACAACATTCCCACAGCCGATTCGATCGCCACCACCGCAAACTGAACAAAAGACAGTTCAACGCCATTAACGTGCGGTGAAAAGTAGTCAATGATCATAATATGAGCTGCAAAGCAAAGGGCGCACAGAAAGACGAAAAAGTCACTTTTCTCGATCGTCATCGTTCCCGTAATGCAAAGGAAATATAATCCTGCCGTTGCCAACACAACCCCAATCCAGACCAACACGCGCGCCTTTTTACCAAAGAACAGCGCAAAAACAGGAACCAGCACGACGTACAGCGCCGTAATAAAGGCCGCTTTCCCCGGCGAGGTTGCACCCAACCCCAACTGCTGCAAATTGGAGGCAAAGGCCAATACCGTACCGCATAAAAAGCCGCCGATCAGCAAAGCCTTGATATTCCGTTTTTCTTCGGGCTTGTTTGCGATTGACGCAGACCGTCTTCTTTTTTTCCACAGATCGCGACATAGCAAGATCAGCCCCAAAAACAGCGTAGCCATGGTACAGCGCGCCGTATTAAAAGTAAAAGGACCTACGTATTCCGCACCCTCGCTTTGAAACACAAAGGCTGTGCCCCAAATGATCGCCGCCAAAAGCGGAAATACAATTTGCCTGATCCATTTTTTGTTCATACACACCTCATACAAAAACCGTCTTGCCGCAGCAAGACGGTTTTTGCTTCATCTAACTGATATTACTTGTTGAAGATTTCCTTCATTTCGTCCTGCTGGGTGATGGTCAGCGCGATGAGAACGCAGTTATCTCTGACGTACTCGGACTCTTGCGCATCCTTAATCATGCCCTTCAGGGTTTCAGAACCTTCCTCAGAGAAAGCCTTAGCCAGCTCCTTATCGGACTTGAATTCAAGAACCATTGCGTACACATCCGCACCAAACATGCCCTTGTCCTCGCCCTTAAATACGTGAACGGTGCAATCCAGGTTGCCTTCTTCCAACTCAGCGGTGATGGTTTTAGCCGTGTTGTCACCGTTTGCATCTTCGCTTTGGTAGGTGTAGCCTGCATCCTCAAAGTTCTTCTTGATCTTGTTGAAAGCCGAGCCGCAAGATACCAAGCTGACCAGCAGCATAACAGCAACCAGTGCAAGAGCAATCATTTTTGTCATTGTTTTCATTTTATGCTACCTCTCTTTGATGTATTGATATCACGCACCGCTTGCACGGCACAGTGTTATCGTATTCTCATTATACATCAACTGTTCTCAAAAATCAAGAGAATTAACAAATTTTTAATCCGAGGCGACTAGTAATTTATTCCTCGCTCTGTTCCTGCCCGTACTCCTCAAGCACTAAACCTTCGTTGTTTTGCAGCGTGTTACCTACGTGCCACTCGTTGTTGAACAGCAAATAATTCTTGCCACGGAAATCCTGTACCCATTTGACGTCAAACAAACGAAGCGATTTGGGATCAACACCGTCGGGGACGCGGCGGATCGCGCTGTACTGCAAAGGATATTTGCGATATTCCACACCATACTCACTCTTCATACGGGATTCCAACACATCAAACTGAAGCTCGCCGACAACACCAACATACACACGTTCCATACCCGAATCCGGCTCAATGAAGATACGAATCGCACCCTCTTGGGCAATCTGATTCATGCCCTTAGCAAACTGTTTTCGCTTCATCGAATCGATCTGCTCAACCAGCGCAAAGCGTTCCGGAGCAAAGGTGGGAATCCCCTCAAACACGATCTTGGATTTGGAATCGCATACTGTGTCACCGATCGAGAAAATTCCGGGGTCAAAGACACCGATAATATCACCGGCGAAGGCCTCATCAATGACAGCGCGCTCCTGCGCCATCATCTGCTGGGGCTGTGACAGCTTGAGTGTGCGCTCGCCCTGCACGTGCAGATATTCGCTGTTGCGGTCAAAGCGACCCGAAACGATGCGCATAAAAGCGATACGGTCGCGGTGTGCCTTATTCATATTCGCCTGAATTTTAAAGACAAATGCCGAGAACTGCTCGTCCGTCGGGTTAACTGCCTGCCCAACCGCACGGCGCGCAAGCGGTCCGGTTGTCATTTTCAAAAAATGCTCCAGGAAGGTTTCAATGCCAAAGTTGTTCAATGCCGAGCCAAAGAAAACGGGGCTGAGCTTACCGCAGCGCACCTGCTCCATGTCAAAATCAAAGCAGGCACCATCGAGCAGTTCAACCTGCTCTGTCAGCACCTCACGGTCGGTCTGTCCAATCAGCTCGTCCAGCTTGGCTGTGTCGGTGATGTCACATTCGATGGCAGAGAGACGGTCACGGCCGCGGTGTGCATCCCCAAAAGCCAAAATTCTGTGTGCCTCACGGTCGTATACGCCTTTAAAGCCGATACCACATCCGATCGGCCAGTTCATGGGATAGGTGCCGATACCAAACTCGCTCTCCAGCTCGTCGAGCAGATCAAAGGGATCGCGCGCCTCACGGTCGAGTTTGTTGATAAAGGTAAAAATGGGAATATGCCGCATGGCGCAGACCTTGAACAGCTTGCGCGTCTGGGGCTCAATACCCTTAGCCGCGTCGATAACCATGACGGCACTATCTGCCGCCATCAAGGTGCGATAGGTATCCTCCGAGAAGTCCTGGTGACCGGGGGTGTCCAGAATGTTGATACAATAGCCCTCATATTCAAACTGCATGACAGACGAAGTGATGGAGATACCGCGCTTCTTCTCCATTTCCATCCAGTCGGACACGGCGTGGTGGTCGCTCTGCTTGCCCTTAACGGATCCCGCAGACTGAATGGCACCGCCGTAAAGCAAAAACTTCTCGGTCAGCGTCGTCTTACCCGCATCGGGGTGAGAAATAATGGCAAAGGTGCGGCGGCGGTCGATCTCACGCGCCAGTTGCTGTTGATTCATATACGTTATCCTTTCAAAAAACGCCTGTGCTGGCGAAATATTCATACAAACATATTATTTTATCATAAAATTCGGATTGATACAAGAGCTTTGAGCAAAATTCTTGCACCGATGCCGTATTTTCTCTCCCCTCCTTGCCATTTCCGCCACGTTTTGTTCTTTGAATCTTGACACACACCGTCCACTATGGTACAATGAATCAACCCCAATCAAAGGAGGATTTGATATGGAATCGAAATTTACGGGACGCTTGATCGGTCTGATCGGTGTCAATCTGTTGCAATGGCTGATCAGCTGTATCACCTTCGGCATCGGTGTGCCGTGGGCCGTTTGCATCAAGCAGCGCTGGCTCGCGCGCAACACGATCATTGACGGCAAGAGACTGACCTTTGACGGCACGGGCGGTCAGTTGTTCGGCAACTACATCAAATGGTTTCTTCTGACCATCGTTACGCTGGGCATCTACAGCTTTTGGCTGTCCATCAAGATGCAACAGTGGATCGTCAAGCATACCCATCACGCATAAGATAAAGGACGGCTGTCGAGCTTTGGCTCGACAGCCGTTTTTCATTTATTCTTCTACGACACGCTTGAGCGCCGCCAGCATCATGGCAGTCTGCCCCCTTGTCACCTGCTCGTTGGGCGAGATCGCGCCGCCCGTGGGCGTCATAACCCCCATGGAGGACAGCGTGGATATGGCCTCGCCCGCCCAGGTGGGGATATCCGACGAATCGGCAAAGACGGGCGTGAACTGCGCGTCCTTGGCATCCACCATGCGGCGCAAGATCACAGCCGCCTCGGCGCGAGTGATGGTCTCGTTGGGCAAAAAGCACAGCTCACCTGCGTCGTTGGCGCTTCCCTTGATATAGCCGAGAGAATAGGCCGCCGCAACGTAGCCCTTGGCGTCCGCTTCGATATCTGCGTCGTCAGAAAAGCCCGTATCGCTGATGGTCGGCACCGAGCCGACGCCAACGGCGCGCATGGCCATGACCAGAAAATCCAAACGGCTCACCGTCTGCTCGGGATAAAAATAGGTCTTGTCGTCCTGTACGCTTCCCTGCATGATGCCAGCCTCGGTCATGGTCAGCGCGGCGTTATACTCTCTGCGTCCCATCATATCCGCGTAGTCGACGGAGACCGACGGCTCGCTCACCTGTACCTGCACCTCGGCGGCGGCGCTGTAGTTACCGTACTTATCCCGCGCCACGTAACGGAAGCTGTCCCCGCCCTTAAAGCCCAGACGCGGCAGATAGACGTATTCGCCGCAAGTGGCGTCGGTCATGATCACAAGTCCGTGCTTGGGAGCGCTGACGATCTCAAAGGTCAATTCATCCCCCTCGGG
>JAFVZV010000134.1 GCA_017507985.1 Clostridia bacterium | reverse complement strand
GAAGGCAGCTCCATCGTCGCCACGAAGCAAATTGATTAAGCTCTTCCCCTCTTTGGCTTAAAAAATAAGAACACCGGATTTCAAAAGAAATCCGGTGGTCTTATTGCTGATGCAAACCTGCACCTTCGGCATTCTGGATAAGTCCCAACACACGATAAGTGCGTGCGCATCAGGTCTGATATTCAAATTCCAGATCGTACATGCTGACTGTGTCGCCGTCCTTCACGCCGAGCGCCTCCATGCGCTCGAACAGGCCGCTCTCACGCAGCACGCGGTCAAAATACATGCGGCTTTCATAATCGCCGAAGTTCACACTCGAAATCACGCGCTCAAGCCACGTGCCCTCCACGACCCAAACATCGTCATAGCACGTGATCGTCACATCGTCCGCGCTGCCGATCTCAGGCAGCGGCGCAACGTAATCCGGCTCGTATACGATGGTCGGCGGCAGATCCTGCAGCCGCGTTGCGATCGCACGCGTGAGATCTGTCAGGCCGCGATGCGTCACAGCAGAGAGTTCAAAGAACTGATAGCCGAGCGCCTCGACATGGGCACGCAGCCGTGCAAGATTGTCGTTATCTTCCTCCAGCAAATCACACTTGTTGGCAACCACGATCTGTTCTCGCTTGGCCAGCTCGGGGTTATATTCCCGAAGCTCCGTGCAGATCGCGTCAAAATCCTCCACAGGATCTCGGCCCTCGCTGCCGGAAACGTCCACCAGATGCACCAGCAGACGGCAGCGGTCAATATGCCGCAGGAAGTCATGTCCAAGGCCCGCGCCCTCGCTCGCGCCTTCGATAATGCCCGGAATATCGGCCATCACGAAGCTCACGCCCTCGTCTACATAAACAACGCCGAGATTCGGGAACAGTGTTGTGAAGTGATAATTCGCGATCTTCGGGTGCGCCTTGCTGACCACAGACAAAAGCGTGCTTTTTCCGACGTTCGGGAAACCGACGAGTCCCACATCCGCAAGCAGCTTCAGCTCCAGAATAACCTCGCGCACCTCACCCGGCATACCGGGCTTGGCAAAGCGCGGGATCTGCCGCGTGGGGGTAGCGAAATGTTTGTTACCCCAACCGCCGCGGCCACCTTTTGCCAGAACAAAAGGCTCGCTTCCGGACATGTCGGCAATAATGCCGTTTGTCGCCCGGTCACGCACCAGCGTACCGCGCGGCACACGGATTGTCAGGCTCTCGCCATCCTTTCCCGAGCAGCGCTTGCCGCTTCCGTTTGCACCGGGCCCGGCAGTATATTTACGTTTATATCGAAAATCCATCAAGGTGGACATATGCTCATCGACGACGAGGATAATGTCTCCGCCGCGCCCGCCGTCCCCACCGTCGGGGCCGCCGGCTGCCACATACTTTTCGCGGTGAAAGGAGACCGCTCCGTCTCCGCCGCGGCCGGCCGTGACCTTGATCGACGCTTTATCTACAAATTGAGTTGCCATGTTATTCCCTCCCGGTATCCACGCCAAAAAGGCGTATATGAAAGAAAAAGGCGAGCATGAAGCTCGCCTCTTGTCTTTTGGCTTACTGGGTTACCTCATAAACGGAGACCTTCTTGCGGTCCTTGCCCATACGCTCAAAACGCACGGTTCCGTCGACCTTAGCGTACAGCGTATCGTCGCCGCCGCGGCCCACGTTGGTACCCGGATGGATCTTCGTTCCGCGCTGTCTGACAAGAATGTTGCCGGCGAGCACGAACTGACCGTCCGCGCGCTTCGGTCCAAGACGTTTGGACTCGGAATCGCGGCCGTTCTTGGTGGAGCCCATTCCCTTTTTATGTGCCATGTGTTACACCTCCAAAATCAGAATCCGTGATGTGGATACTCAGGCATTGATCGCTTCGATCTTGACCTGGGTGTAGGGCTGACGATGACCCTGCGTGCGGCGATAGCCCTTCTTGGGCTTCATCTTGTACACACGGACCTTCTTGCCCTTGCCGTTCTTCACGACGCTCGCGGTGACGGTAGCACCTTCGAGGACGGGCGTGCCGAACTTGCTGCCCGCTTCGTCGATCACGGCGAGAACCTGATCGAAAGTGACGTTCTCTCCGGCCTCAACGCCCAGCTTCTCAATAAAGAGGACGTCTCCCTCGGAAACACGGTACTGCTTGCCGCCGGTTACGATGATCGCATTTTTCATCTTCTGTTGCACCTGCCTTCCTTTTTGCAGACTCGCTCTTGGGGCGTGAGGACATAGCTCAACTTAAAGCCCTTTCAATGCGGCTCGATAAGTTTACCATACGCAAATTGCCTTGTCAACTGTTTTTTCTTGAAAAATCAAGCTTTTTCGTATATAACGACGCACTTACTCTCCGCGTTTGAACAGCTTTGCAAAGAACTCAATAATCGCCTGAAACACGTT
>JAFVZV010000133.1 GCA_017507985.1 Clostridia bacterium | reverse complement strand
TGCGCCATGTCGGCATCGCCACCTTGCTTGAGCGCACGGGTGAGCAGTCGAATGGTCGTGACCTCGGCAAACTCGAACATACGCCATTGCACGTCATCATTACGCTCGGTCAGATCGTACAGCATTTTATAAGCGACCAGCGGACGGTAGATATCCTCGCGTCCAAACGAGCCGTCGTTCTTGGCCAGCACACCGCCCTGCCACAGCTCCTCATCCGAGTCCGAAATGAGTGACAGATAGAAATCCATTCGCTCATTGATAATGCCAAACGTCAGCTGATCGACTGCGATATTTTTGCGCTGTGTCTGATCGTACAAAAAGAAATTCGGGTCGCTCTGACGCGTGAGATAGAAGTAGTACAAGGCCAAGGCCATCAAAACAAAAAACAGCACTGCCGAAATGCGGAGTAAAACTTTTTTATAGGATGCATCAGCACTTGCCGCACTGATCAGTACGATGATGGCTGCGACCAGAGAAAGAAACGCGATCAACAGCATCGCCAAAGGCATCAACCGCTTGATTTTTTCATTTTGACTTGCTTTGGACATAATTGCCCTCCTCTATCTTTACTTGCGACAAAACGCGCATACAACTCCATTTTTTATAGTATAACACAGTTCGTCTCAAATTTCAAGTGTCGAACGTATTTTTTCCATATTTATTGCGTCATCCGAAAAGGCGTGAAAGTGTTGCCACGATCAAGCACAGCACTACACCGACCAGCGTGGGAATCAAGGCACCAAGCAAAGCCCAACGCCATCCTCCACCCTCCTTTTTGATGGTCCACAGCGTGGTGGCACAGGGCCAATGAAATAGTAAAAACAACATCACGCATACTGCTGTGGTTGTCGTCCACCCCTGTGAGATCAGAATGTCGCGCACACTATCCATGCTTCCCAACGGCGCTAACACCGTCCCCGAACGGTAGATCATAATCATGATCGGCACGAATATTTCATTCGCAGGCAAGGACAAGACAAAGGCCAACAGAATCACGCCGTCCATGCCAAGCGCACGCCCAATGGGATCCAAGGCTGAGGCGACGGCAGCAAGCAACGTTACATCCCCTACGTTGATATTGGCCAACAACCACAGTACAAGCCCTGCCGGTGCAGCCACGGCGGCCGCCCGTCCCAGAACAAAGAGCGTGCGATCCAGCACTGAGCGCACAATGACCTGCCCGATTCGAGGCATACGGTATGGAGGCAGCTCCAGTACAAATGAACTGGGCTCGCCCCGCAAAAGAGTGGCTGATAACAGCCGCGAGCAGCCAAGCGTGACGATCACGCAAAGAAGCATACCGCCAATGAGCGTCAGGGCTGCGCTGAGAGAAGCGAGGATACCGCCTGCCGTTACGATAAATAATCCAATCAATGCAATTAGGGTAGGAAAACGTCCGTTGCAAGGAATCATACTGTTGGTCAGCATGGCGATACGTCGTTCGCGCGGCGAATCAATGATGCGACAGCCTGTCACGCCGACAGCATTACATCCCAGTCCCATACACATCGTCAACGCCTGTTTCCCGCAAGCACGGCAACGACAAAAGCCACGATCAAGAGCAAATGCGATACGAGGCAGATAACCGAGATCCTCCAGTATGGTAAACAGAGGAAAGAAAATTGTCATTGGGGGAAGCATGACCGAAACCACCCAGCCAAGCGTTCGGAACACGCCGTAAAGAAATGCACTAATCAGCCAATCGGGAGCGTGGGCGGCAAGCAACCAACCGTAGAAAACACTCTCCAACCAAGAAAATATTGACATAAGTCCATCCGATATGCCGTTGGCACCTACCAGGGTAATCCAAAACAACAACGCCAACAGTCCAAGCATAATGGGAAATCCTGTTTTTTTGCCGGTTAAGATGCGGTCAAGCTTGTCATCACGTGATCGATCACCGCCTTTGACCCTTTCGCATACCTGCAGGGCAATTTCTCTGGCTTTTGCCGCGATCTGCTCGGCATCGTTTGGAGGATCGCGCGGTGTAAGCAGGCGGTTGCTTTGTTTTGATACGTCCTCTCCCTCACACAGCTTTGCCATCGCTCCCTTCACCTCGGACACTCCCTTGCCCGAGCGCGCTTCGGTACAAACCACAGGAATTCCCAATCGTTGCGCCAGCTTCTCCCCCGATACTGCGATTCCCCGCCGCCGTGCCTCATCCTGAAGATTGAGAACCAACAGTATCGGACTGTCGATCAGCTGCATTAACTGAAGAACAAGGATCAAATTTCGCTCCAGTGCGCCTGCATCGCAAACAACACAGACGACATCCGCTTCCCCCTTCATCAGCATATCGCGCGCCGCCTGTTCCTCTGCAGCGTGAGGATTCATAGAGTAAGTACCCGGGAGGTCAATGAGAGTATACGATTGCCCCGCATATCGAAACTGCCCCTTAGCACAACTGACTGTCTTGCCTGTCCAGTTGCCTGTGTGCTGGTGCAGGCCTGTCAACGCGTTAAACAGCGTGCTCTTTCCCACGTTTGGATTTCCCGCCAACGCAATCACACGAGGAGGCCGTGCCACCTCCTTTTTGGACACTCTTTTCGCGCATTGCACCGACCGGACAACGATGCCTTTTGTGTCCTGGCGCCGAAGTGCAATTACGCTCCCACGGACCAAATACGCGACCGGATCTCCCAAGGGACTGACACGCAGACACTCCACGGGAGTTCCGTCCGTCCAGCCAAGATCCAATAACCGTTGTTGCAATGTATGTGC
>JAFVZV010000132.1 GCA_017507985.1 Clostridia bacterium | reverse complement strand
CGAGGAGCTGTGGCAGGGCGGTGTGCTGGCCAAGAACGACGGCTCGTTTGGACGTGAGGACATCTACCGTCCGCTGGTCGCCTATAAAATGCTGTACGACCTGACCGATCGCGACGACGATGTGCAGTGGCGTCTGCTTGAGTTTGCCGAGGTCACGACCATTCGCCTGCTCACCCGTGCGCTCAAGCAGGGCGGCGACGCCGACATGGCGCAGGCCATCGTTGAATTGTACCGCGGCGAGGGCGAAGAGGGTGAAAACCTGCGCGACTTCCTCAAGGGCAACCAAAAGTACCTAAGAGGCAGAATGCTTCGCTACGTTAAGCAGCATCTGGATTATTTCTATTGATAAATACAGAAAACAGGCGCAGATTTTGCGCCTGTTTTCTATATTATTAAGTCGCCCCACCGAAACGTTCGGTGGGGCGATGCTGTTATTCGAAATACGGCTTTACAACCTCTTTCATATCTTTGATCACCTTCGCCGCATCCTCGGCCTTGAAGATGGCCGAGCCGGCAACGAGCACGTTGGCACCGTTTTTTGCGCAGATCTCGGCCGTTTTGGGGGCGACACCGCCGTCAACCTCAAGGTCAACATCAAGACCCAGGCGATCGATCTCGCGACGGAGAAGGGCGACCTTGGGCATCATGTTCTCCATAAACGACTGTCCACCAAAGCCGGGATAAACCGTCATGACCAGCAAAAGATCGCACAGCGGCAACAGCGGCAGAATGCTCTCGGCCGGTGTGTCGGGGCTGATGGCAAGACCTGCGCGACAGCCGGCTTCGCGGATTTGCTTCAAGCACTCGGGGATATTGTCGGCGCTCTCTGCGTGTACCGTGATGAGATTCGCACCTGCTTTCAAAAAATCATTTAGATAGCGGCCGGGATCGCAGATCATCAGATGTACATCGAAAAAAAGCTTGGAATGGGGGCGAAGAGCAGCGATGACGGGCGCGCCGAAGCTGATGTTGGGGACGAACGCGCCGTCCATCACGTCGAGATGCAGCCAGTCCGCACCGCCTGCTTCAACGCGGGCGACGTCACTCGCCAAATGCGCAAAATCGGCGGCAAGAATGGAAGGGGAAATATGTACCATGAGAGTCCTTTCCGTCCGCCGAGCAGGGCGGAGCTCCTGAAGAATTGTCGAATTTTGTAACATGGCTGTCAGGGTGGCATATGCTGAAATTGTAGGAGCAGAGGTCCTACAGTGTTGCTATGACCACAGCACGATATCTGCGCGGCGCGGTCGGAGATTAAAAATCGGGGATGTGGGTATAGATCAGATCGCACCGCCGCGTGGTGCAAAGGGTGTTCTGTGCAATCGCGTGGAACGCCCTTGTTTTATTAGCATTTTTCAATTAAGCAGACCGCGTGTGCCGCCATGCCCAGTCCCTCACCCGTAAAGCCAAGATGCTCCTCGGTGGTCGCCTTGATGTTGATCTGCCCGACCTCAATGGCAAGGGCTTGTGCAAGATTTTGCCGCATTTGCTCGATATAGGGTGCGATCTTGGGGCGCTGAGCAATGAGGGTAGCGTCAACGTTGACGATGGCGTAGCCGTGCTGTTGAAGCAACGCGGCAACGCGCTCAGCAAGCTTCAGACTGTCCGCGCCTGCATATGCTTCGTCGCTGTCGGGAAAATGATGGCCGATATCGCGCAATGCCGCGGCACCGAGCAGCGCATCCATGATGGCGTGGGTGAGTACGTCGGCGTCTGAGTGACCGAGCAGACCTTGTTCAAATGGAATGTTCACCCCGCCCAGGATCAATGGGCGACCGTCTATCAAGCAATGCACGTCATAGCCGTGACCGATACGAAATGGTGTCATGCTTTGCCACCGTCCGTTTCTTTTTGCTCGTCTGCACGGCGTTGCAGAATCGCACGCGCCAAATACAGATCGGCCTGTGTTGTGATCTTAATATTTTCCTTGCCGCAATCAACCAACTTGACCCGACGCCCGATGGCCTCGACCAAGGCTGCGTCATCCGTAGCAGTATAACCGTTTTCTTTGGCGTGATAAGCCGCAGCGCGGTACAGTGGCAGGGAAAAGGTTTGGGGCGTTTGTGCCAGCCAAACGGTTTCGCGGTCGGGGGCGTTCTTTTGGGTGTAATGCTTATCATTGACCAGCTTGACTGTGTCAGTCGCAGGCGTGGCAGCACAGGCGGCATCGTGTTTCCATGCCAGAAGATTTACGCGGTCGATCATCTCGGGTGTGACAAGACAGCGTGCACCGTCCGAAATGGCGACGAACTCGGTCTTGTCGGACACCGCCTCAAAGCCGCGCAACACCGACTCCTGACGGGTGTTGCCGCCTGTCGTGATACGCTTGAGTTTGGTGATACCGTATTCCTTGGCGAGCGCGAGATAGGCGTCAAAATCCTCACGGCGGGCGATGAGTACGATCTCATCCACGGTTTCAGCCATTTGATGCGCCAGCAGCGTGCGAGCCAGTACGGGAATGCCATCCACTGCAAGCAACTGCTTAGACACCTCGCCGCCCATACGGGTAGACGAGCCTGCCGCGGCAATGATAGCCGTGGTGGGGCGGTGTGATGTGGGAGCACCGACGGCCGTACGCAAAATATCGGCCAGTTTATACGCCTTGAAAGCCATAGGAATCCTTCCTTTCAATCATTCATGGTGGAAAAATCAGATCAGCGGCGTGCTTCGCTCTCTTCAATCGCGGTGAGCATATCGACGCGAGATTGATGTCTACCTCCCTCATATTCGGTGTTGACGAACGCGTCAACCAACTGCATTGCCAATCCTTCGCCGACCACGCGAGCGCCGAAGCAGAGGACGTTGGCATCGTTGTGCAAGCGGGTTGCACAGGCGCTGAACGTGTCCGAGCAAATGGCGGCGCGAATGCCGCGATGCTTGTTGGCAGCCATACCCATGCCGATGCCCGTACCGCAGATCAAAATGCCAAGCTCAGCTTCACCATTTTGGATCTTCTTGCAAGCTGCGCTCGCATATTCGGGATACGCGCAGGAGTCGGTGGTATGAGTGCCTACATCGGTAACGGTATGTCCAACCCCCTCCAGATGTGAGATTACTTTTTTCTTCAGATCAAGTGCTGCATGGTCGCAGGCAATGACGATATGTTTGTTTGCCATGATGATTGTCCTTCTTTCGTTTGATTTATGCATGAGCTGCTTGTTCTTTTTCGAGGCGTTCCAACCGCTCACGTTCGGCCTGACAGGGGCGCAGATAAACGGGAACGAGTTCACGGTCGCTTGTTCGTACGCCACTTTCATACAATGCCAGTGCCACCTGTGCGACCGAATAGGCGTTTTGCGTTCGAAGCAGTATAGGCGTTGAACGAATATGAGCGGCGCATTTGGACAGTTGCTTCAAGGCAAGCTCATAGCCGTCGCCAACGAGATAGATGGGCTTATCATGGATGGCGGACAATTCCTCGTCCAGTGCGTCCAGCGCGATGGCGCGGTCATCGCAAAGACGGGTAATGGTGCCGTTTTGACAGTCAAACAAGGCGTTGTAGACTTGGTTTCTTCGGGCATTCATTACAGGGCAAAGCAAACCGTCAAAGCCGATGAGGTTTTGTGCCAGTGCTTCTAGCGTGGAGACACCCAGACAGGGAATATCCGTGTCAAAGGCCAAGCCCTTAATGGTCGATGCTCCAATGCGCACCCCCGTAAATGACCCCGGACCTGCAGAGCAGGCAAACAGCTCAATGTCCAAAGGGCGAAGCGCGAAGCGAGCGAGCGTTTCCTCCACCATAGGAAGCAACGTTTGAGAATGTGTGTTTCCGTTTTGGACGGTGGTCAGTGAGAGTAGCTTTTCGCTATCACACAGTGCGACAGTCGCGGCAACAGCCGTGCTGTCAAGAGAAAGAATATACATGAGAATCCTACTCCTTGTCCTTCATTGTTGCACGAATAAAATGGAAATCATGCGCTCATCGGGAGCATCCGCACCACATTTTTCAATGCTTACGCGTAAATATTCGTCAGGTAGCGCATAAGGGATATTCTCACTCCACTCCACAAGGCAGATGCCGCGATCAAGATAATCATCGTAGCCAATGGAATACAGATCGTCCTCCGATGTGATGCGGTACATATCAAAATGGAAAACGGGAGGAAGCTTGAGCGTGCGATCCGACGAGCGATATTCGTTGACCAGCGCAAAGGTGGGCGAGCGAACGAGCGCGCCGGGGGCTATCGTTTTGGAAAAGCCGCGCACAAAGGCGGTTTTACCCACGCCCAAATCGCCTCGCAATGCGATGTAGCGGGGCAATGTGGAATCATCCAGCAGAAGCTGCGCCAAGTGTGCCCCCAAGCCCTCGGTTTCATCCACCGAATGGGTCAATTGTTGATATGGAAAATCAAATGACATGATGCACTCCGTTTAGCTGTCGCTTTTTTTCAGCTTTTCTTTGGTGCCGTCAGGACGTTGAATGACGGTATGATCGAGTTGAGTGGCGAACGATGCGCGAAACTCGGCAATGTATTCGGCGCGAAGAGCGGCTTGCTCCGCTTTTTCCTCTTCGGTCAAGCCTTCTTGTGTTTTCGACTTGCGCGCCAAGACGTTGATGCGATCAATTTTTTCTTGAACCATGGTGTATATATACTCCTAAATCATATTATTCCAATTATATTATAACACAACTTTTGTCCGTTGAAAAGGGGGGAGGAAAAAATATATGTATTAATTTTCAAAAGCCTTACGTGTTGACAATCCCTTTGGATCGTGATATAATTTTTTGCAGGTCATACGTAATTATGTAAAGAGATTGAGGTGAAATCATGAGCCGAATTATGACATATACAAAAAAGATGTTCGACCCACTGAATGCCGATCCGCAGGACATCGATATCGTGGACATTGCCCATGCGTTGTCGCTTTTGTGCCGTGCCAACGGTCATTTTCCGCATTTTTATTCGGTTGCTCAGCACAGCGTTAACTGTATGCTGGAGGCTAAGGCAAGAGGATGTTCCAAGAGAGTTCAGCTCGGGTGTCTACTGCACGACGGCAGTGAGGCGTATCTTTCGGATGTGACTCGTCCCATTAAGCCACATCTTGTCGGCTATGCCGTACTGGAGGATAAGCTGCAAAATCAAATTTTCGACAAGTGGATCGCCTCACCCCTGACGGAAGAGGAACGCACCCAGGTCTTTGATATTGACGACGCAGTGCTGTATTTTGAATTTTTGTCCTTGACCGGCTTGCGACTGTCCATGCCTGAGCCGATTTTGATGTCCACACCCAATGTTGCACTTTTAAATTTTTCACAGGTGGAGCAGCAGTTTTTGCAAATCTTTACCGAGCTGACGAATGTGTGATATGATAACAAACGAGCCGATTGTGCAATCGGCTCGTTTGTTATTTAATTTCCGTGAAACAATTTTTTTGTTTGATAGATCGGCTCGCAGGTCAGATTGCAACCCAGTCGACGGAAGACGTTTTCGTCTACCGTTGCGAGCAGAACGGTAGAATGCACCTCACAGCCGCGCAGCTCGGCCAGCTTTTCCATACAGCGAGCGGCGTTTTCGTCGTTGGTCGCACAGATGGACAGGGCGATGAGTACCTCGTTGGTGTGAAGTCTGGGATTATGGTTGCCCAAATGATTGAGCTTGAGTGCCTGCACGGGGGCGAGAATCTCGGGCGAGATCAGCTTTGTTTCCTTGGAAACACCGGCCAGCTTTTTGACCGCATTGAGCAGACAAGCAGAGGACGCGCCAAGCAAAGGGGTAGTTTTTCCCGTGACGATGGAGCCGTCATTCAATTCGATGGCCACGGTAGGCGCGCCTGTTTCTTGCGCACGTTGGCGCGCAGGCCCAACACACTTGCGATCGAGTGGTTTAATGTTTAGCTGTTGCATGAGCAGCTCCAGCTTTTGCACTTCGGTGTCACTTCCCATATCGCGACGGCGGTTGCAGAGTGCATTAAAATAGCGGCGAATGATCTCGTTCTCGGCGGCACGGCGGACGACTTCGTCATCAAAGATGCAGTTGCCGACCATATTGACTCCCATATCTGTGGGAGAAAGATATGGGCATTTGCCCATGATGTGATCAAACATGGCGCGTAGAACGGGATAGATTTCCACGTCGCGGTTGTAGTTGACCGTTGTTTCCCCATAGGCCTTGAGATGGAAGGGGTCGATCATATTCATGTCGTTCAGATCGGCCGTAGCTGCCTCGTAAGCAATGTTAACGGGATGATCCAGCGGCAGATTCCAGATAGGGAAGGTTTCAAATTTGGCGTATCCTGCACGGATGCCGCGTTTGTAGTCGTGATAGATGTTGGATAGACAGACGGCCATTTTGCCACTGCCGGGACCGGGAGCGGTGACAACGACCAGCTCCTTGGTTGTTTCAATGTAGTCGTTTTTACCGTAGCCGTCATCGCTGACGATGTAGGAAATATCGTTGGGGTAGCCGGGAATATCATAGTGGCGGTAGACCTTGATGCCTCGGTCGGTCAGCTTTTTCTCAAATGCGACGGCACTTGGTTGGGATTGGAATCTGGTCAGAACGATACTGCCTACGTAAATACCAAAGCCGACGAAGGCATCGATCAGGCGCAGAACTTCCAGATCGTAGGTGATACCCGAGTCACCGCGAACTTTGTTCTTTTCAATATCCGACGAGTTGATGACGATGACCATTTCCGCCTGCTCCTTGAGCTGAAGCAGCATACGAATCTTGGAATCGGGCGCAAAGCCGGGAAGCACACGCGAGGCGTGAAAATCATCGAACAGCTTGCCACCGAACTCAAGATACAGCTTGCCGCCGAATCTGGCAATTCGCTCGCGGATCTTTTCCGATTGTGTGCGGAGGTATTTGTCGTTGTCAAAACCAATGTGATTCATGTCAAATCCCTGTTTCCTTTCTATGCCTTGATCAGCGGATCAAATTCATGGTGCGTGAAGCCATGTCCGAGATGCGGACGCGAGCATTGCCGGCAATGTCGGTGCAAAGCGTATCGCATATAGGTTCGGTAAAGTGGGAAGGAACATTTGTCGCACCGCACAGCATACCGACGATCGAACCGACCGTTGCGCCGTTGCAATCGGTGTCCATTGCTGCCATGACGGAATATCCCAGGGCCTTGGTATAGTCGCCCTCGCTCCAAAGCAAGGACGCCACGACAATCATGGCGTTGGGAATGGTGTGAACGGCGTTGTGCAGATCCTCTTGAGGATACTGCTCGTGAATGTGGTCGATGGCGTCCATGAATGCAAGCCCCTCGTCGTACATCGCAAATACGCGGTCAACGTCGCGCTTCAGACGGCTCTTTTGCGGAATGCGGTCAAGACCGGTCTTGATGATGTGACGAATATCGCTTGATACAGCCGCCTCGGCGATCATGGCCGCGATGAACATTTCGCCGTAAATACCGTTGCGAGTGTGGGTGCAGCAAGCGTCGCGATATGCCATGTCAGCGGCAGCACAGGGATCCCCGGGATTGATGTATCCGAACAAGTCGCCGCGGATCTGGGCGCCGATCCACTCACGGAAGGGATTGCGGACGTAGCCCGAGCGGGGCGGCAGAATGTGGCAAAGGAAATTGCGGAAGGCGGCCTGCTCGGCGGTGCAAAGCACCCAGGCAGGGAAGTTGCGCAGCCATCCCTCAACAATATCGTTCGAGGT
>JAFVZV010000131.1 GCA_017507985.1 Clostridia bacterium | reverse complement strand
GGCGGTAACGCCACCGGGATACTTCTTATAAATGTGACGAAGGGAAATGCTTGCCATTTGAATGTAACCTCCTGAATTTATGACATATGTAGCACTATGACATTTTACTATTATTGCTATACTATTGTACCAAATTTTGCGCCGATTGGGAAGTGGGACAATCCCCAAAATTCGTGCTGCTGAGTTGTGCAAGTGTGACAATTTGGTGCGAACAAAGTATGAATAAACGACGAAAAACGGGCCGATATTTTAATATATTAAAAATATGAGAAATAAAAATGAAAAGATAGGCGTCCCCTTGTTATTATATTCCCTTTCTTAAAGGTTCTGAGGAGAGTATGGGGGAACTTTTTTTAAGAAGTTCCCCTCATAGCGTCTCTTTATTCCTTCTTGCTTTTCATCGACAGAGAAATTCTCTTTTTCTTCACGTCGACGGCGAGGACGCGGACGGTGACGATATCACCGACGGACACGACCTCGGAGGGATGCTTGACAAAGCGATCGGACAGCTCGGAGATGTGAACCAGACCGTCCTGGTGAACGCCAATATCCACGAACGCGCCGAAGTCAATGACGTTGCGGACAGTGCCCTTGAGTATCATGTCCGGTTTAAGATCGGACAAGTCCATAACGTCGGAGCGAAGCTCGGGGGGCGGCAGGGTATCACGCAGGTCGCGGCCGGGCTTTTCCAGCTCGCTGATGATATCCAGCAACGTTGGCTCACCAACGCCTAACTTTTCACATACGCTTTGGACACCCATTTCGCGTACCTTGGCACCTAATGAAGACAGATGTCCTGCACGCACGTCCTCGGCCGAGTAGCCGAACAGAGAGATCAGCGCGTGAGCCGTTTCATACGACTCGGGGTGAACGGCGGTGTTGTCTAAAATTTCCTTCGATCCGGGTACGCGCAAAAATCCTGCGCACTGCTCGTAGGCCTTGGCACCGATACGCGGCACTTTAAGCAATTGCGCACGCGAGGTGAACTCGCCGTTTTCCTCGCGGTATTTGACGATATTCTTGGCACTGGTCATATTAATGCCTGAAATATAGGACAGAAGGGAATAGGATGCTGTGTTGATATCGATACCAACCGCATTGACGCAGTCTTCCACGACACCCGTTAAGGCCTCGTCGAGTCTGGCGGGCTTCATATCATGCTGATACTGGCCGACGCCGATACCCTTGGGATCAATCTTAACGAGCTCCGCCAAAGGATCCTGCAGACGGCGTGCGATGGACACCGCACTGCGCTGCATAACGTCGAATTCGGGGAATTCCTCGGCGGCCAGCTTGGAGGCAGAATAAATGGATGCGCCTGCTTCGCTGATGATGATATACTTGCAATCGTCGTCAATTTCATGAAGCAGCTCGGCTACGAAAATCTCGCTTTCCTTGGAGGCTGTGCCGTTACCGATGGCAATGACGTCAACGCCATGGGTGTGGATCATGCGGCGCAGGATGCGCTTGGCCTCCTCAGTACGCTGACGGGGCTTGGTCGGATAGATGACACCTGTATCGACCACCTTGCCCGTCTTGTCTACGACAGCCAGCTTGCAGCCATTGACGTAGCCGGGGTCAAAGCCAAGCACCGTCTTGCCCTTGAGTGGCGACTGCATGAGCAGGTGGGACAGATTATCGGCAAACACCTTGATGGCACCCTCGCAAGCGGCATCGAACATATCACTGCGGATCTCACGCTCAATAGAGGGCGAAATAAGGCGATCATAGCTGTCCACAACGGCGGCTGTTACGTGCGATGCGGCAGGGCTTTTGGGATTGGTTACTACGCAGTTGAACAGATAATTGAGCACGATATCGGCGCCGACAGTCACGGTGACCTTCAAAAAATCCTCTTTTTCGCCGCGGTTGATGGCCAATACGCGGTGAGGTGCAACCTTTTTGAGCGGCTCCTCGTATTCGTAATACTGACTGTAGACCGAATCCTCCTCCTTGGCAGCACGGACAACGAGCGAACCGTACGAGAAGGTCTGACGGCGCAGCGCCTTGCGGTATTCGGCGTTGTCCGATACGTCCTCGGCAATGATATCACGGGCACCTGCCAATGCTTCTTCGGCGCTCTTTACGCCCTTTTCCTCGTCGATGTAAGCGGTAGCCTGTTCCTCAATAGAGGGGGTATATTCGTTCTCTTGTGCCATCAAAAGCTCGGCCAAGGGCTCGAGTCCTTTTTCGCGAGCGACAGACGCACGGGTCTTGCGGTGAGGACGGAAGGGACGGTAAATATCGTCCACCTCGGTGATGGTAACGGCGGCTTCGATGGCGGCGACGATCTCGTCGGTCAATTTACCTTGAGCGTCGATCAGCGCGCGCACCTCCTGCTTGCGCTTTTCGATGTTGCGCAGATAGTTCAAGCGTTCCTCCAACGTACGCAACACGGTGTCGTCCAGACTTCCCGTAACTTCCTTGCGGTAGCGGGCGATGAAGGGGATCGTGTTGCCTTCATCGATCAGTGCTATTGTTTTTTCCACTTGATCGATAGTGAGATTGAGTTCTTTTGCGATGGTTTCGATAATGTTCATAGGGTGTACTTCTCCGAATGCGTTGTAATGGATAAATTTATTGGGAAATGACGTTGCTTTGAATCAGTTGGTCGACGTTTTCTTCACCGTCGATGACCTTGGCGGCACCGACTGAGAAAACGTCGCTGACGATGGCGTTGTTTATATGACCGCAGGGATAGACCTTGAGGATGTTGCCGGAACGTGCTACGCCTTTGTCCTTGACGGACAGCACATTTTTGAGCACCAGATTGCCCACGTCACCAAAGACGCGCAACTGTTCCATATCCTTGCTTTGCTCATTCTCCAGCACCGTTATGCCGTCAATGATCAGGTTTTGAATGATCGGCTTTTTGCCCGAGGGATAGATATAGCCTGCGATCGTGTTGGGTGTCGTTGAATAAAAAGGAAGACCAAACTCGCCGATGGCACGGTTGTCAATGGGATACTCGTGACGAATATTTTTGAGCGTCAGACAGCGAATATCGCCGCCAACCGAGAATAGCATGGGCGGACGGTAGTCGTAGTTGGGTGCGGTGTGGGTGAGATTGACGTTTTCAATGAAAATGTCACCGAAATTGCCGGCCGTATTCCCGGGGTACCAAGCGTCGATATAAAAGCCAAATGAACGGTACGTTCCTTGCACGTTGCGGATGGTCACACGGTCAACAAGGCCTGTGCCGCGCGACAGAATACGAATGGACTGATCCGCATCGTCGAGAAACAGACCGTCTACCAGCACGTCGGTGATGGAGGACACGCCGTCGCCTTCATCGGGACCGATGTTCATGATATCGTCGCCCACACGACCGCCGCAATCGCGGATGGTTAAAAACTGACCGGGACCCCAGAAGTGGAAGCCGTCCTGGTTTTGCGCCTGCATACGACCGGGCAGCTCCAGCCGGACGCGCTCAAGCGTCATGTGTAAAAAGTTAGCAGTCATAAAGGCGTAGGTTCGAAAATCGACGATGATAACGTCGCGAAGCAGTACGTTTTCCACGCCGTAAAATTCAAGGGCGACTACGCCGCGGATGTTGCCGTAGCTGTTAAAGGGACGGGTTTCCTCGGTAACGGGAACATCATGCGCCTGATGGGCGCAGTTCTGGTTGTACGTGCCGCCCAAAAGGGTGATATTTTTCACCGTGCGCTCGGCGATGTTCCAATTGGCGTTGGTGACGATGGCACAGTTGGAATTCTCTTTTTGAAAAAAGCCGCAATCGGCATTCAAGCATTCGATGGTCGTGTTGGAGTAGACCTCCAGATGCGATACAAGTGCCGCTCCGTCCATAATCAAATGAATGCCGCCTTCGGTTTTGGCACGGTCGAGGACAGTTTGCAGGGCAAGCGTGTCGTCCGTTCCACCACCGCGATAGACATGACTGTCCAGCACGGCAACAGAGCTTGCGTATACCGTGGAAATTGGCATAACAGCGCCTCCTTATTGTGCAATCACGTTGTTTTGAATGAGTTGATCGATGTTTTCCTCGCCATCGATGATCTTGGTCGCACCAAGCGAGAAAACGTCGCTTACAATGGCAGTATTGATATGGCCGCAGGGATAGATCTTGAGAATATTGCCCGAACGACAGACGCCGTTGTCCTTGACCGACAGCACGTTTTTGAGCACGAGGTTGCCTATCTCGCCGAACATCTGAAGCTGCTCCATGCCTTCACTTTGCTCGTTTTCAAGTACGGTTAGTCCCTCAATGATCAAATTTTTGATGACAGGCTTTTTGCCCGAGGGGTACACAAAGTCGGCAATGTTACCCGGCTGGGTGGAGTAGAAGGGCAGACCGAACTCGCCGATGGCTCGCTTGTCGATGGGATATTCGTGACGGACGTTCTTGATGGTCAGACAGCGAATATCACCGCCGACCGAGAACAGCATGGGCGGACGGTAGTCATAGTTGGGCGCGGTGTGGGTGAGATTGACGTTTTCAATGAAAATGTCACCGAAATTGCCCGCCGTTACATCCGGGAACCAGGAATTGATATAAAAGCCGAAGGAACGATATGTGCCCTGCACGTTGCGGATGGTCACGCGGTCAAGCAGTCCCGTACCGCGTGAGAGAAGACGGACGGCTTGGTCGGCATCGTCGAGAAACAGACCGTCAACCAGCACGTCAGTGATGGAGGAGGTCTTGTCAGCCTCATCGGGGCCAATGTTCATAAAGTCGTCGCCCACCTTGCCGCCACAATCGCGGATGGTGAGGAACTGACCGGGGCCCCAGAAGTGGAAGCCGTCTTGGTTTTGCGCCTGCATGCGCTTGGGCAGATCGACCCAGACGCGCTCAAGCGTGACGTGACGGAAATTGCCGATGGTGATGCAGAAGGTGCGAAAATCCAAAATTTTCAGATCCTGCAAAAGCACGTTTTGAACGCCGTACAGCTCGATGGCAAAAATCCAATGATTGTCGCCAAAGTCCTCGGCACTGATCTCCATGGGAAAGGGAACGTGATGAAGCTGGTTGGGGGCATCTTGATTATACGTGCCGCCCTTGAGCGTGATATTGCGTGTGCGAATGGTTTTGCGATCCCATTCTTTATTGGTAATGATGGCGCGGTTGGACTGGGCAATCTGGAAAAAGCCGCAGTCGGCGTTCATACATTCGATGGTCGTATTGGAATAGACTTCCAAACCCGATACCAGCGCGGCACCATCCATGATCAGATGCACGCCGCCCTCGTCGCGGGCGATATCAAGGATAGACTGCAATGCGGCTGTGTCGTCGGTGCCTCCGCCCGTGATGACGTTGCTGTCGAGTTTGGCGTATTGGCTGGCGTAAATGGTGCGGATGTGTGACATGATTGTGTCCTCCTTGGCTTGATTAATCTTTCAAAATATTGCGTCGCTTCAAAAAGCGCACAGCCTCCTCGGCATCCAAATCAAGAGCGTGAGGGTACAAGCGGCCACCACGGTATTCGATGATGCTCACGCCTGCGTTTTTGGTGGGCTTGCGTTGTAGCTCCGGCTTGCTGTACAGTCGAACAAATACTGATTTAATGGCGGCACTGTGCGAAATAATAACGATATGTTTTTTGTCGTTTTTGCGAGCGTATGTCAAAAGGGTGCGCATCATGCGCTGACGGACACGGTACAAGGGCTCTTGATGCTCGTTGCCGCCGCGTGCACGATAGGCCTTAAGCTCAGCACGGGTCATGCCGTCGACATCGCCGAAATCACGTTCGATCAGACCTTCCTCTGCAATAATCGTTTCTTTCGGAAAATCAACACATTCAGCGAAAATGGCAGCGCTGTCAAGCGCGCGGCTCAAAGGACTGGAGACAATGGCATCGACGGGCAGCTTGGCAAGCAGTTGACCGCACCGCAGCATCTGTTCTCGTCCTTGTTCGTTGAGGGGAACGTCGCGCCGCCCCTGACGGCGTCTTTGGTGGTTCCAATCGGTCTCGCCGTGGCGAATGAGATAGATCATCATGGCTCGTCTACCCCCTTTACACCGCTTTGAAGTGCTGCGACTTCCTCGTCGGTCAGATACCGCCACTCGCCACGATCTAACGTCGGGTCAAGTGTCAACGGTCCAAAGGTTACGCGCTCAAGAGATAGGATTTTGTTGCCTACTGCTTCAAACATCCATTTGATTTGATGATACTTACCCTCGGTCAGCACAATAATGCCGCTTGTGCTTTGCGGCTCGGCGATCATACGGGCGGGCTTGGTGAGATAGCCGTCCTCCAGCTCGACGCCGACCTCCAACATTTCAATATACTCGGGCAGCAAAGGCAGCTTACAGGTGTAGGCGTATCGTTTTTCCACGTGGTGACGGGGAGAGAGCAAACGGTGCGACAGATCCCCATCGTTGGTCGGCAGCATTAGCCCCAGCGTATATTTGTCAAGTCTGCCACAGGGGAACAGCCCGATGCGCTGTAATTCTTCGGGCAACAGCGTCAGCACAGTTGCCTCGCGACCGTCCTCGGTCGCACTGACATAACCGGCCGGCTTGTTGAGCAAAATATAGGTATAGCGGCGGTAGACGATGCGCTCGCCGTGCAGCGTGATAATGTCGGTATCTGGATCAATGTGGCGATCGGCGTGCTTTTCAACGATGCCGTTGACCGTGATCTTGCCGCCGCGCGCGGCGCGCCCTGCGTCGCTTCGTGAAATTTTGCCTGTGGATACTAAAAATTTGTCCAGACGCATACGTCTTCCTCCTTTCGTCGATGAATCGCTTACAGATAATTCAGTATACCACATTTTGCATTTTTTGTAAACACCTTTGTATCAATTCCGCTATCGTCAAAATCCCGAAATTTCGATGCGATATTTGGTGTTTTGTATTTGACAAACGGGGAAAAATATGGTAGAATATACTGTATTATTCTGCTCACTGTGCCCATTTGACGGCAAAGAGGGCAAAATAGAGGAGAGGAGGCGTGCGGTATGGTGACAATCACATCCGTCGCGGCCAATTCCCGTGCGGAAAAGGCGGGGGTTCAGGCAGGTGACAAATTGCATACCATCAATTTTCGCGAGATTCGCGACGTGTTGGATTATCGCTTTTATTTGGCAGAGCGTACCGTGCGTTTGTGTTTCTTCCGTGGCGAGGAGCGGCACGAGGTAACGATACAAAAGCAGGAGTATGATGACATCGGTCTGGAATTTGAAACACCGCTGATGGACGAAAAGCATTCCTGTGAAAACCGTTGCATTTTTTGCTTTATCGACCAGTTACCCAAGGGCTTGCGACAGACGTTGTATTTTAAGGATGACGATAGTCGTCTGTCCTTTTTGCATGGCAATTATATTACGCTGACCAATCTGTCCGAGCGGGATATCGACCGCATTATCGAGATGCACATCTCGCCTATTAATATTTCGGTTCACACCACCGACCCCGAGTTGCGTGTCAAAATGATGCGCAATAAGCATGCGGGCGAGGTGCTGTCCTATATGAGAAGACTGGCCGACGCGGGCATTCGCATCTGCGGACAAGTCGTGCTGTGCCGCGGCATCAATGACGGCGAGCATTTGGATCGCACGATGCGGGATATGCTTGACTATATGCCTGCGCTGGATAGTGTTTCTATCGTACCCGCAGGGCTGACGCGCTATCGTCAAAAGCTGTATCCGCTTGAGCCGTATACGCCTGACGAATGCCGCGCCATCATCGAGCAAGTCAGCCGCGTGGGAGATGAATGCGTGAAAAATTATGGCCGCCGTGTCTTTTTCTGCGCAGATGAGTTGTATATCAAGGGCGGTGTTGATTTGCCTGACGATGAATATTATGAAAACTACTCGCAGTTGGAAGACGGCATCGGTATGATGACCTCGCAGGCATTTGAGTTTGCCGCCGAGATGCGTTTTCTTGAGGATGATATGGAAGAGTATACCGCTCCGCGCACGATCACAGTCGTCACGGGCGTGGCTGCCGAGGCGGGTATCCGCCGTTTGTGTGGACAGCTTGAGGCCGCGGTGGAGGGGCTGACCATTCACGTCGTACCCGTGATCAATCACTTTTTTGGTGAAACTATCACGGTAGCAGGCTTACTGACGGGTAAGGATATATCAGAGCAGCTGGCAGGACGAGAGCTTGGCGACGAGGTGCTCGTTCCCGAAAACACATTGCGTGCCGACGGAGACCTGTTTCTTTGCGGCATGACACCCATTGAGCTGTCCGAGCGCTTGGGTGTTCCCGTGCGCATCAGCCCAAATGACGGTGGTGCGTTGCTTACCGCATTGCTCGGAACCAATCAAGACACACCCATCTATGATGCATTGCATCAGAGAGAAGAGGAGGTAGATAGACATGAGTAAACCCATTATTGCCGTCGTCGGCAGACCCAACGTAGGCAAAAGCACGCTGTTCAATCGTTTGATCGGCGAGCGCCGCTCCATCGTCGAGGACACGCCGGGCGTGACCCGTGACCGTATTTACGGTGAGACCGAGTGGAGGGGCCGCCAGCTGGTGCTGATCGACACGGGCGGTATTGAGCCTAAGACAGATGATATTATTTTAGCACAAATGCGAAATCAGGCGCAAATTGCCATTGACACCGCAGATGTAATCATCTTTTTGTGTGACGTACACACGGGCGTGACCGCCAACGACCATGACATTGCCGTTATGCTGAAAAAGTGCGGAAAGCCTGTCATCCCCTGCATCAACAAGTGCGACCGCACCGGCGCGCCGCCATTGGAATTTTATGAATTTTACGAGCTTGGCTTTGACCACGAGCCGATTGCCGTTTCCTCTGTCCACGGCTCCGGTACGGGCGACCTTTTGGATGCTTGTGTTGAAGCATTACCCGAGCAGGAATACGAGGAGCAGGAGGACGACAGCATTCACGTGGCTGTCATTGGCAAGCCCAACGCGGGCAAATCGTCCATTATCAATCGCTTTGTCGGCGCGGAACGCATGATCGTTTCCAATATTGCGGGTACGACGCGCGACAGTGTAGACACCTCGGTTGAAAATGAGCACGGCAAGTTTACCTTCATTGATACAACGGGCATTCGCCGTCAGTCCAAAATCAACGACAAGATTGAAAAATACAGCGTTCTTCGCGCTCACATGGCGGTCGAGAGAGCGGACGTATGCCTTTTGATGATCGACGCGACCGAGGGCGTGACAGAGCAGGATGAAAAAATAGCGGGCATCGCGCATGAGTCGGGTAAGGGAACCATTATCGTGGTTAATAAGTGGGATCTGGTTGAAAAGAACAACAACACGGTCAAGCAATACACCGAAAAGATCCGCACCGCGCTGGCCTATATGCCCTATGCGCCCATCATCTTTGTTTCTGCTTTGACAGGACAACGACTGCCTAACATTTATAAGTTTCGAACCGGTGATGCGACGCTATTGGATGATATCAAAGAATTGTGTAAACGGGAATGTTTTGATGATATTCACAGTAGTGCAGAATTTATGGATTTTTTTTTAGATTAAATGATGGAAGTGAATAGAACATTGACAAATTTAAAAAAGATATTTATAATGGCAAAAGAGTTGAAAATTGATCTAGTTTGATTTATAATGGACTTATGAAGCGTCGTTACTATTCAAAGGTGCTACCGTTAAAGCATGACGGTTGCCCTGAAATTAAATATTTTTGATTAAAAGCAAAAAGTAATCAATCTCTTGGCGGGGACGATTACTTTTTTGCTTTATGAATATCTTTTCCTAACATATATCCGGCTCCACCGCATAATGCAATAAGCGCAATTAATGCTTCGAAACTTACAGTTATCATAAACATATCTCCAATCCTTCGTATCAACGGCACAATT
>JAFVZV010000130.1 GCA_017507985.1 Clostridia bacterium | reverse complement strand
ATTACGTCAGATGGAAGAGGGCATGGGATCTTTTTCCAAGGGACAACGCCGCATAGCAAGTTACATTATGGAGCACTACGAAAAAGCGGCCTATATGACCGCCGCCAAGCTGGGAGAAACGGTCAACGTGTCCGAGTCGACCGTTGTACGCTTTGCTACCGAGCTGGGGTTTGAAGGCTATCCGGAATTTCAGCGCGCGATGCAGGGCATCATTCGCAACCGTCTGACGGCGTTTCAACGTATTGAGGTGACCAATCACCTCATCGGTGACGGCGACGTGGTAGATAAGATTCTGACCTCCGATGCCGATAAGATCAAGCATACGGCAGAGGAACTCGACCGCGATGCATTTGACCGTGCGGTGGAGGCACTGCTTGGTGCCAAGCAGATCTATATTATGGGCGTTCGATCCTCCTCCCACTTGGCAGGCTTTTTGGATTCTGGATTGCGCCGTATGTTTGATAACATCAAGGTGATCCAGTCGACGGCGGGCAGCGAGGTGTTCGAGCAAATGATCAATATTGGCCCTGAGGACGTGTTGGTTGCCATCAGCTTTCCCCGCTATTCCAAGCGTGTGGTTACGGCAGTTGAGGTTGCCCACAACGCAGGTGCAGACGTCATTTCCTTGACCGACTCGCACCACTCGCCTATCGCCGGTCATGCCGATCAGCTGTTGACGGCACATACGGATATGGCATCCTTTGTGGATTCGCTCGTCGCGCCGTTGAGCATTATCAACGCGCTGATCGTGGCTCTTTCACTCAAAAAGCAAAACGATCTGACCGAGCGGTTGCACCGCCTGGAGCAGATCTGGCAGGAATATGAAGTATATGACACATCCAAGTGAGATGCAGACGCGCGTGATCGTTGTTGGTGGAGGTGCTGCCGGCATGATGGCGGCGCTGACCGCAGCGCAAAACGGAGCGTATGTGACCATGCTTGAGCGCACAGGACGCCTTGGACGCAAGCTACGCATTACGGGCAAGGGGCGCTGCAACGTCACCAACGATTGCGACACCAATGAGTTTCTGTCCAACGTCATGACCAATCCTCGCTTTCTGTACACCGCGCTCAATCGCTTTTCAACGGCAGATACCAAAGACTTTTTTGAGGCGCATGGCGTTTCGCTCAAAACCGAGCGAGGTAAGCGCGTGTTTCCTGTGTCCGATCATGCAACGGATATCGTCGCTGCGCTGGCGGATGCCTGCCGTGATGCGGGGGTCAGCATCGTGTATGAGCGTGCAAAAGCTTTGCTGATCGAGGATGGTGCACTGCGTGGCGTGGTCACTACAGCAGGCGAGCATCGTGCTGACGCCGTGATCGTTTGCACGGGCGGTAAATCCTATCCTCTGACAGGATCGGACGGCGATGGCTATCGATTGGCTGAGCAGGCGGGACACACTGTCACAGCATTGAGCCCGTCTCTCGTGCCTATCACTACCGATGGAGACCTCTGTCCTTCGCTTCAAGGGCTATCGCTCAAAAATGTGCGCCTGACGATTCGCTCAACGGCAAACGGCAAGGCGGCGTTTGAGGATTTTGGGGAGATGATGTTTACCCATTTTGGCTTGACGGGACCGATGGTGCTGTCGGCGTCGGCGCATCTGCCCGACATCGCGCCGGGCAAATACGAGGCAGTGATTGATCTCAAGCCCGCGCTGGACGAAAAAACGTTGGACGCTCGCATTCTGTCCGATTTTGATAAGTATAAAAATAAAGATTTCGCCAACGCGTTGGGCGATCTTTTGCCTCAGAAGATGATCCCCGAGATCATCCGACTGTCGGGCATTGACCCGCACGTCAAGGTCAATGCTGTGACGAGAGAACAGCGTCGCTCTCTTGTGGCGCTGCTCAAGGGCCTGCGCGTCAAGCTGCGCGGTTTTCGTCCCATTGAAGAAGCCATCGTCACCCGCGGTGGTGTCAACGTGCGCGAGGTCAACCCCAAGACGATGGAATCCAAATGCCTGCCCGGGCTGTATTTCGCGGGTGAGGTGCTGGACGTAGACGCCTACACGGGAGGATTCAACCTCCAGATCGCCTTTTCAACTGCCGTTGTGGCAGGCGAGAATGCGGCGTGGGGCGGGGGAGATTAAGAGGGGGGATTTTAAAACCTCTGGCAACTTCTTCTACAGGCTCGCCCAGCTACGCGCGCTCGCTGAGAGCGCATGCCACTTCTTGGCTCGCCCCAAGAAGTGGCGGAAGAAGGGCGCCAAAGGGCCTAATGCCCTTTGGATTCCCGCAATGCGAAAAGGTCGCGCCGCTGTCGCTCTGCTCATCTTTTCGCAAAAATAGGCACATTCAGCCTTTGCGAGCGCGGCTTAAAGAAAGCCACGCTCATTTATGGGCAAAAACTCTTGCCCTCTACGCCCGCCGTGCGTGTTGGCTGCCTTGAAGCACTGCGCTAAAAACATTCATGATTATTTTTTGATGTGCTTTGTAGTGCGGCACGGAAAGGAGTTCCAAGAGGGAACGTCTTGGCGCGTTTCTTGGTTACTTCTTGGCGCGTGCCAAGAAGTAACAGCAAAACAGCACACCGAGCGCGTGAAGCAGGGCGAGGCCGTAGAAGAAGTAGTTTGAAATTCAGATTTTTTCATACAAGTATAGAAGGAGAACTTCCACCATGATCCAAATTGCCATCGACGGCCCCAGCGGCGCGGGTAAAAGCACGGTTGCTAAAGCCCTTGCCCAAAAGCTGGGTATTGTATATGTAGATACCGGTGCACTGTATCGCACCATTGGCTATGCGGCAGTCACGCGCGGCATCAGCACTAAGGACGCGCAGGCTCTGGAGGCACTGCTACCCGATATTCATATCGATGTAAAATATGAAAACGGCGTGCAGTGCGTCTATCTCAACGGCGAAAATCTCGGCGACCGCATCCGCCGCCCCGAGATCTCCATGGCCGCGTCCGACGTGTCGGCTATTCCTGCCGTGCGCGCCTTCCTTTTGGATACCCAGCGCGATATCGCTCGTCGCAACAACGTCGTTATGGATGGCCGTGATATTGGGACTGTCATTTTACCCGATGCCGACGTCAAGATCTTTATGGTTGCCTCGGCCGAGGCACGTGCGCTCCGCCGCACCAAGGAGTTGGAGGAGAAGGGTATGTCCGCCAATTACGAGGATGTACTTCGTGAGATGAAGGAGCGTGATGCCCAGGACAGCGGCCGTGCCATTGCTCCTGCCATCCCCGCCCCCGATGCCATCCATCTGGATAACTCGGGTATGAGCGTGGAGGAGTCGGTCGATGCGGTGATTAAGCTGATCGAGCCGCATCTTAACAAACTTCATGCGTGAATGTAATTGAGAATGGAAGAACGAATATGAAGCAAAAACAACCCAATCCCAATCGAGAACAAAAGCAGGACAAGGAGATCAAGGGATCGGCCTTTTACGGCGGTGTGCACCGCTTGTTTGCTCGCTTCTTTTTATGGCTGTTCCGCGTTCGTGTTCATTTTGTTGAGCGCGAGCCTGAGAATGAGACCTATCTGCTGTGTAGCAATCACCTGTCTGCGTTTGATCCCATTTTGCTTGCAGCAGCCCTTCACAAGCAGCAGCCGCATTTTATGGCCAAAAAGGAGCTGTTCAAGATCCCGCTTCTGTCATCGGTCATTCGCGCCTTCGGTGCTTATCCCGTTGACCGTGCCGGGGACGTCGGAGCCATCAAAACCTCGATCGCATTGCTTGAAAGCGGCAAATGCGTCGGTATGTTTCCTCAGGGCACCCGTTGCCGCGGCCGTGCGCCCGGAGAAACGGTGGATATGGTCAAAAACGGCGCAGGATTGCTGATCGACAAAACACACGTCACTGTATTGCCTGTTTGCATGAAAACAAAAAAGAACAAGCTGAGCCTGTTCTGCGGTGTGGATATAATTTTTGGACATCCGATTCCCTATGAAATCATCGCTCCCGCCGAGTCGCTGGCAGATGTGACGCACCACGCCCGTCAAGCCGAGTACTCGCGTATGTCACATGAGGTGTTTGATCGCATTTGTGCGCTTTACGAGGAGAATTTGCCCCATGAAGAATAAAACGAATGATGCGTCCGCCGTGACAGTGACCGTTGCCGATTATGCAGGCTTTTGCTTTGGTGTGCGTCGTGCGACCGATACGCTGGAAAAGCTACTGGGTGAGCGGCGCGAAGGCGAACGTGTGGTTACGTTGGGCGAATTGATCCATAACGGTATTTACAATGCCCGCATGGCGGCACGCGGCGTGGAAACAGTGGACGCGGATGAGCTGCCTGACTTGATCGCCTCCGCTTGCACGGAGTGTCCTGTGACCTTACTGATTCGTGCGCACGGCATCCCCCTTCAAGTCAGACGAGTCATCGAGCAGGGAAGTGCACAAAATCCGCAATTTCACTTCGTCGATTGCACCTGCCCGTTTGTGGCTCGCATTCATAGAATCGTGCAGGAAAACTGCCTGCCCGACTGCCAGCTTTGGGTGTTCGGAACAAGGCTTCATCCCGAAGTCGAGGGAATTTTGAGCTGTTTCGAGGGCGAAAAGCACGTTTTTGATTCAGCAAATGGGATTTGTCAAGCAATCGAGCAAAAACAGGTGAGCGATGTTTGTAAAAAACGCCCAATCGTTGTTGCACAAACGACGTTTTTTTTGTCCGAATGGCTGAAATGCCAAGAAATTATCAAAAAACTATATACAAATGCGTTAATTTTTGATACAATATGTAATGTTACGGATTTGCGGCAAACCGAGGCAAAGACCATGGCCCGAACGTGTGATTTGATGATCGTTGTTGGCGGAAAGCAGAGCTCTAACACGCAAAAGCTTGCGCTGACTTGCCGATCAGAAGGAACGCGGACGGTGCTTGTGGAGGACGCACGCGAGCTTGTCCGACAAATATCGCAACCCTACAAAAATGTAGGTATTGTCGCCGGTGCATCGACACCGAACGACGTGATAGAGGAGGTATACAAAACCATGAGCGAAATGGAAAATTTCGAAACACTACTGAAAGATTCTTTCAAAACTTTAAATACAGGAGATGTTGTTACCGGCGTTGTTGAACACGTTAGCGATACTGAGCTTCAGCTTGATCTGGGCGCAGGCGTTACGGGTTACATCAAGGCAGAGCAGATCACGGACGATCCTTCGGCAAAACTTACAGCCCTGTATAAGAAGGGCGACGAGATCGAAGCATTCGTTATCCGCGTCAGCGATATCGAAGGCGTAGCAGAGCTCTCTAAGAAGAGAGTAGACTCTGACAAGAACTGGCAGAACATCGTTGCTGCTGCTGAGACCCACGAGGTTCTCGAGGGTAAGGTTGTTGAGGCCGTTAAGGGCGGCGTTCTGGTTCTGTCCAACGCAAACCGCATTTTCATCCCCGGCTCTCAGACCGGTGTTCCCAAGGACGGCGATCTGACGGCTTTGGTTGGTACGGAGACCAAGTTCCGCGTGCTTGAAATCAAGCCCGGCAAGAAGGCAATCGGTTCTATCCGTTCCGTCCTGCGCGATGAGAGAATTGCAAAAGAGGCTGAGTTCTGGGCAACCATCGAAGAGGGCAAGGTTTACACCGGCGTTGTTAAGAGCATGACGTCCTTTGGTGCATTCGTTGACCTGGGTGGCGTTGACGGTATGGTTCACGCAACCGAGCTGTCCTGGAAGCATATCAAGTCTCCTGCTGAAGTTGTTGCCATCGGCGATGTAATCACCGTTTTCGTTAAGAGCTTCGATGCAGAGAAGAAGAGAATTTCGCTGGGTTACAAGACCGAGGCTACCAATCCTTGGAACATCTTCACCTCCCAGTATGCCATCGGTGACACGGCTACCGTTAAGATCGTTAACCTGATGCCCTTCGGTGCGTTCGCAGAGATCGTTGACGGCGTTGACGGTCTGATCCACATTTCTCAGATCGCACAGACCCGCATCGCAAAGCCCGCTGATGTTCTTGAGATCGGTCAGACAGTTGATGCTCGCATCGTTGACATCGACAACGAAAAGCAGAAGGTCAGCCTGTCGATTCGTGTTCTCCTTGATGAGGCACAGGCAGAGGCTGAGGCTATGCCCGAGGAAGTTGCTGAAGAGGAAGCTGTTGAGGCTCCTGTGGAAGAATAATCTTCTAAACATAAAAAAGCGTATCGCCTTACGACGATACGCTTTTTTTATGCAAGCAGAGGCTATCTTGTTTTTTGGGCGACTGCTGCTTGCGCCTTACCCCTTTGTAAAAAAATCTTGACAGGTCAACATTTTAGCAGTATAATAACCATATAGAGTCAAAATCCACCAAGCGTTTCGCACAAGGAGAATTGTATGGATCAGGCAAAAAAGAAGCCCAAAAAGCCGTGGCGGCGCCCCCGTCACCGTGTATACCGCATTTTGTTTGAATGGGCTGTGTTCATTTACACAAGGCTGGCGTATCATATCCGCGTGGAGCGATTTAAGCGAGCCAAAAAGGAACAGTTTTTCATTTTAATGAATCACCAAACTGCGTTTGACCAGTTTTTTGTCGAAATGGCCTTCCGCACGCCTGTGTATTACGTTGCTTCAGAGGATTTGTTTTCCAAAGGATGGCTGTCGCGCATCATTGAGCACGTCGTCGCGCCCATTCCGATCAAAAAGTCGGTCACCGACATGAAAGCGGTCAAGACCTGCGTGCGCGTTTGCCGAGAGGGCGGAACGATTGCCATTGCGCCCGAGGGCAATCGCACCTACAGCGGTGTGACCGAAAGCATCAAGCCCTCAATTACTGGGCTGATTCGGTTGTTGCGTATTCCTGTGGCGATTTTCCGCATTGAGGGCGGCTATGGCGTCCATCCGCGCTGGAGCGACGTGATCCGCAAGGGTAAAATACAAGCTCGTGTGACACGTGTGATCGAGCCTGCCGAATATGCGACGATGACAGATGAGGAGCTGTTTGACATTGTCAGCCGTGAGCTGTATTGGGATGATACGACCATCGGCGGAGAGTACCGCCACAAAAAGGCGGCCGAATACTTAGAACGCGCTATGTACGTCTGCCCCGATTGCGGACTTTCCGAATGGGAAAGCCAAAAAGATGTGATTTGCTGCAAAAAGTGCGGCCGACGTGTGCGTTATCTGCCCGATCTGCGTCTTGAGGGGTTGGGTCGTCCATTCCCCTTTACTTATGTCAAGGACTGGTATCGTTACCAGGAAAAATTTGTTTGTAATCTTGATCCTGCGGCGTATACCGAAGCGCCTGTTTACGAGGACAAAGCGGCGCTTTCTCGTGTGATTCTTTATAAGCACAAGGAGAGCATTGCCAATGAGGTGACGGTTCGTCTGTGGGGTGACCGTATGCAGCTGATCGGTGCGGATGTGAATATCGCCTTGCCCTTTGATGAGGTGAGCGTCATGTCGGTTCTTGGCAGAAATAAACTCAACATTTATATCGGGCAAGAGCTGTATCAGCTCAAGGGCGGTAAACGCTTCAATGCCGTCAAATACGTCAACTTCTATTACCATTATGACAACGTGAAAAGAGGAGTAGAATATGGAGAACTTCAATTTTTGGGACTCTGAGGTCTGGGGCTTCGTCAGCCTGATTGCTGTTTTGTTGTTCAGCCTGCTGTTGGCAAATCTGCTCAAAAAATCCATCAAGCCGTTGCGCATGTCGCTCATTCCAACCTCGGTTCTGGGTGGTATCATTTTGCTGATAGTCTCTGTGATTTACCAAAGCGTTACGGGTAACTTGCTGTTCGACACCGCCTTCTTTGGCGACAAGGGCATGGCAACGATGGAGATCATTACCTATCACTGCCTAGCGCTTGGCTTTATCGCGACGACTTTCCGCTCCAAACGGCGTCAAAAGGGTATGCGCCGTACAGTCGAGGTGTTCAATACGGGTGTGACAACGGTGGCCACCTATCTGCTCCAAGGCATTCTTGGTTTGGGCATCACCTTGATCGCTGCTTTGATCATCAAGGACTTTTTCTCCGCCGCAGGTATTCTGTTGCCATTTGGCTATGGACAGGGCACAGGGCAGGCACTCAACTACGGTAACATTTACGAAACAGAGCATGGCTTTGTCGGCGGTCGCAGCTTTGGCTTGACCGTCGCGGCGCTGGGCTTTTTGAGCGCAGCCATCGGTGGTGTCATTCATTTGAACATCCTTAAAAAGAAGGGCAAGATCACCATCGCCGAGGAAGAGGGGGCCGAATCCATGAGTGCCGAGCAGATTCAGAGCCCTGATGAGATCCCCATGAATGGCAGCATTGACAAAATGACCGTGCAGATCGCGATTATTTTGGCCGTGTATATGATGGCATATGGTGCGATTTGTCTGTTGAGCTTGCTTTTGCCCGGCTTTAAGTCCGTACTGTACGGGTTTAACTTCTTGTTCGGCGTATTGATGGCAACTGTTCTGAAATGGGTGTTGGACATGTTGCGTCGTGCCAAAATCGTGAAAAAAGAGTACGTCAATCCTTTTTTGATGAACCGCATGGGTGGCTTCTTCTTCGACCTGATGATCGTTGCGGGCATCGCGGCCATTCGATTGGACTACATCAAGCAATACTGGCACGTTTTGCTTATTCTTGGTTTGGTTGGTGCGTTATCTACCTATTGCTATAACCGTTACGTTGCGAAAAAGCTGTTCCCTCGCTACTGCGAGCAGCAATTTATGGCCATGTACGGCATGCTGACGGGTACGGCCAGCACGGGCATGATTTTGCTTCGCGAGGTCGACAGCGACTTCAAAACGCCCGTTGCTGACAATCTGGTCTACCAGAACCTGCCGGCCATTGTCTTTGGCTTTCCTATGATGCTGTTGGCAACGCTCGCTCCCAAGGAGCCTTTGCTGACGTTTGTCATTTTGATTGCGTTCTTTATTGTTATGAACGTGATTTTGTTCCGTACCAAGATCTTCCGCCGCCGCAGAAGACGTCGTGCGGCCAACAAGGAGAAGTGATATGATCTGGACGCTGACCTTCAACCCTGCCTTGGACTATGCAGTCTACGTACCAGGCTATACCGAGGGCAAGACCAATCGCTCTGCCTGTGAGCAGTTGGATTTCGGCGGCAAAGGCATCAACGTGTCCTATGTCTTGCATCAACTGGGCGAGCCGACCGTGGCACTTGGCTTTGTTGCCGGTTTTACTGGACGGGCATTGTGCGATCTGTTGAGAGCTACGGGAGTGATGTGTGATTTTGTCGAGCTCGAACGCGGCATGACTCACATCAACGTTAAGATCAAATGTGAAAACGAGACCGAGATCAATGCCGCAGGGCCGGATATTTCTGCCGCGGCATTGGAAGCACTTTACGATAAGCTGGATCGCATAGCCCCGGGGGATATTTTGCTTTTGGCCGGAAGCGTGCCTTCCTCATTGCCAAAGGATATTTACGAGACGATCCTCTCACGGTTGCAGGGACGTGGTATTCATTTTGCGGTGGATGCTGAAGGGCAGTTGTTGCTCAACGTGCTTGCGTATCGCCCTTTGCTTATCAAGCCCAACCGCGCCGAGCTGTGCGGCCTTGTCGGCAGGGAATTGATAACGGATGCCGAGGTGGAATGTGCGGCACGCGAGCTGCAGGCGCGCGGCGCACGCAACGTACTGGTATCGCTTGGCGGTGACGGTGCGATGTTGCTTGACGAGCAGGGGGGCGTACATCGCGCCTTTGCCGTCGGCGGTAAGCCGATCAACACCGTCGGTGCGGGTGACTCGATGGTTGCCGGTTTTCTTTCGGGACTTGGACAAGGGTATGAATATGCCCTACGTCTGGGCATTGCCGCAGGCAGTGCCACGGCTTGCTCGCCGCAACTGGCAACAAGAGCGGAAATTGAGAGATTGATGCAATAAAACAGGGGGAATTTGCTGTGGCAAATTCCCTTTGCTTTATGACGATGACAATCATTTCTTAATATATTATGAAGATTGTTTACTTTTGTCGATTTTTATGCTACAATTAAAGAAACAAATGTCGCCCGAGATGAACATGTTGTGTTTCGGACGATTTTTGTTTGTCATCTGTCTTATAAAACGGTAAAAGGAGTTTTTTATGACCTGGGGAACCTTCGGCGTTGTTCATATCATCACCATCATTCTGACGGCGGTTCTTAACATCGCCTTGTATTTTGCACTTAAATATTGTTCGCAGCGAACGCAGTGGATTGTGCTCGGCGTACTGTCCTTTGCGGGTATCGGGGCGATCATTTTCAATCTGGTGACGTGGGGATCCCCTCTGGAATATCTGCCTTTGCATCTGTGCTCGCTCAATGCTTTGGCCTTGCCCTTTGCCGTTTGGTTCAAAAGCGAAAAGCTGGGCAATCTTTTGCTGCTCTGGTCGCTGGGAGCGCTGTTTGCCATTATTATCAACGATGCCTCTGCTGACTTCAAGCTGCTGAGCTGGACGTTTGTATTCTATTATTTCCCTCATGTGCTCGAGCTGGGTATTCCCATTCTCATGATGAAGCTGGGATTGGTCAAGCTCAAAGCCAAATGCGTGATTTCAACCGTCATCATTACCATGGTAAGCTACACGCTCATTCATTTTATAAACGTGTGGATCAACAGCTATTGTCTGACTAACGGTGTGACCAATCCGTCGGGCGAGATCATTCAGGTCAACTATATGTTCTCCATTACGCCCGCAAATCCGCTGTTGCAGCTGTTCCATACGCTCATTCCGCACGAGTACTGGTATATGTATTTGGTCGTTCCCGTTGTTGTCATTTATCTGGGCGCGATCTACGGTATTCACTATTTGGTGACACGCAAGCGTAAACATGGCGAGGTCGCCGCACAGTAACTTGACATAAAAACATCCCGAGGAGTTCAGTTCCTCGGGATGCTTTTTGTTTTATTTTAAGAAGTCGGGACCGAGTGTTTCGCCATCCTCCACAAGATATTGGAAGGTCAGCGATTTCACGGCACCGCCCCATCCGCCGCGCTTGGTGGTGTTGCGCAAGCGAACGTACAAAATATCCTCGACATCCTCGTATGCACCGACGACGATACAAGCAACGCCGTCGTTTGTACCCGCATTTGCAGAGTAAGAGGAGATCTTGCTGTAGTTAATAACCTCGGTGAAATTCACGCCATCGCTCGAAACCTCAAGCACGTAGTTCTGAGAAAGCTGTGCGGCAATTACCAGACCACGGTATGCCGTGACGTTGAATTTCCAAATGAGCTCGGCGTCATTGTCGGTGTATCGCTTGGAACCGTCGGCTGCGCCTGAATTGAAGTAAATGTAAGGTGCATCAGTGCCCGCGTTGTTAACCGTCAACTTGAAGCTCTCATAGCGCAAATTAGTCAGCGGCACGTCATCTCTTCCCCAGTAGACAGAGACCGTTACGGGCATTTTAGGCGAGCTGAACACCTGAATGGACAGCGAATTGGTCTCGGGATCCCATACCTGCGCTGCATTGGACAGACCGTTTTCATAGGTTGCGACTACGCTCAGCGGGATCATCCCTTCGGGAGCCGCAATAGTGATCGGGGTGGCAGCGTTTTCGGCGGCATACAACTCGATGATTGTGAGCTCGTCCAATTCTTGAACGCTCTGAACAAAACCGCCTGCATAGGCTATGACAGGCTTGGTCAGATCCGCCGTATCCTGCACACGCAGATACAGTGAAGCGTTTCTCATTTGAACAACGGGATCAATGACCATTTCCAGTGTGGGTGAGAAGATATTGACGTAAGTACCGGTGAGCTGATAATTGCCTCTGAGCGGATAGACGGCTACATAGTCGCCGCGTTCCACGACGAAGGTATCCGAGGTGACGTAGTCATATTCGGTCGTTTCGGTTGCCTTGGCAGTCAGCATGCGCATCAGATCGGCGCCGGCTGCGCTGTCACTGTAATCGGTGGTGGACAAGCCGACCATCAGTACGGAGCCATTGCCTACGTCAAAGGTAATGCCGACAGCCTTGCCATCTTCCGTCTCCAGCAGAGGTTCAAAGCCGGTACCTTCATAGTAATAAGTGAAGTTGTCGCCGCCGGCTTGGAGCGCACCGTCAGCAAAGTCGTCTGCCTTGGCAGCGGTCTTGCCGCCTACCCAGTTGAGCGCCTTGTCGCCGCCCGTCAGCGGTACAGCCTTGATGGAATCTGCTACGCCCAAATGCTGCAGCAGATTGGTTGTGGGAGATCCGCCTTTGCCATCCTGATTCCACCAGGCATCGGAGATGGTCAGATACTCATCGGGACCACCCAGGTACAGCAACGTGCCGCCATCCCGGACCCAGGCTGCGATGGCTGCGTTCAGTTCTTCGTACAAAGGCTTTTGATTGTCATAAGAAACGATCAGAACGGAAACGTTTTTGAGGTCTTCCGGCTTGGTGATCAGCTCCATCGCCATGGTGCGAAGCGGGATACCGTCATACACCAACGGTGCGGCTACGCCCCAGAAGCCGTCGTAAGCATTTTCGCCGTATTCGGGCTTATCGGGCGACTGCCAGGTCAGCGTATCGCCCAACAGATAGGTGATACCGGGTGTACCCGCGGTTGCCTTGAATTCGGCTCCCGAAATTTCAAGCAGAGCGTTGTGAATATTGAGCTGCTCGCTGCGATATTCGGGCGAAACGTTCATGAAGGAACGGTTGGTCCAGATCAGTTCCCAACGATTGATCTCAGAATACATCAAAGAGGCAACCAATTGCTCGTGGCAAAGCTGTCTCCAGTAGGACTCTGACTCTGCATCCTTGGTATCAGACATAGGGTCACACAGTGCATGGAAGTTTGCACCGTAATAATTCACGGCATCAAGGTAGGTGCCGTATTCCATATAGGCATTGATGAAGGTGCGTCTTTCGCTTGCGCCTTCATAACGGACGGGGTTGATGATGGTGTTGCTCCAGGTCTGGCCTGTAACCGTTTCAACCTGTCCTGTACCCATCATATGCACAAATCCGTCGGTAATACCGCTGGGGTATGTGGCATAGGCCAGCGTGCTGTGAGGTGCGACGGAATACAAATGCTCGGTGTCGCCTTCTTTTTCATTGACATAGGAGGCATACATTTTAATGGCGTTGGTGTGTGTCCATACGTTCAGACGTTGGGACAGGAAAATGGAACGGACATCGCCGTTGGGATCACTCCACTCTTCACCGTATTTAAGTTCCCAAAGCTCTTTGTATGCTTCACCATAGCCGCCGTAGCGGAACATCTCGGGCTCGACAAAGCCGACTGCCCAGTTGGAACGGTTGACCATGTCACGCAATTTGTCGGAGATGTTGTACTTGACAACGTCATAGGTCAGAACGGACGAATTCCAGAATTTGCTGCTGCTACCGCTGGCATCGATCTGCAATACTTCGGGATGAGCGAGGCTGTAGTTGGATTTGTTGAAGGAACCGCTGGTGCCGATGATGTCATAGCCGGCCTTGGTAAATTCCTTTTGATATTTGGAACTGACGATATAGGCATCGACGTTGAGGTGCATGGCAGGGGAATAGCCGTGGTCAACCGACGCATAGGTTCTTACGCCTTCAATCTCAACAGCATCACGGAACTGCTCATAAAGGCCACCGGATCCTTGTGCTACCGTCAGATCAAAGGTGTCGCTACGTCCGCCCGGCGCAAAAAAGTCTTCCCATTTGCCAAACAGATCCATTCGTTGCCCGTACTCTTCTTCAGGATAGACGTATTTGTCGCTGGGGGGATCAACAGGGGGATCGACGGGGGTGTCAGGGCCGGGATCGGGCTGGTCGGGACCGGGGGCGGGATCAGTGCCCGGGCCGGTGCCGGGAGTGTCAGAAGGGGGATTTTGCGTGTCATCAGGGGGTGTCGGCGTGTCGGGACGGCAGGCACAAAGCGTACCGGCGCACAACAGCATCGCCAACATGAGTAAGAACACTCTTTTTTTCATGGGATACGTTCCTTTCTGATATCGATAGTTCATTATACCATACCCCCCCTATTTTAGCAATAGATATTATAAAAAATAGTTATGTTTTGCAAGATTTTAAGCAAAACTTGCAAAAACAAATGAAAAAATGCAGTTAGCACATTGACAAAGCAAGCGACATATGATATACTGTGGTATATTGATCAAGCCGATGACAGTTTCAGCGGCTTTGATAAACCGTTGAAGCGGAGATAACGTCGATCATGCCTTTACAGAGAGCCCGCAGTGCTGAGAGTCGGGTGAGAAACAAGTCGGCAAATGGACCGCGGAGGGCGCAAGGAACAGCGTTTGTGCTAAGTATGTGCGACGCAGGGCACGCGTTAGTTGCCGGGGATATGTCAGTATCTCGCAAGTGCACGGCAAAGCCGTGAATCAAGGTGGCACCGCGGATCGGGTTCGGTTCGTCCTTGACAGAGGGATCACTCTATCGGGGGCGTTTTTTGTTTTCGAATATTCCGACAGCGAAAGGAGCTTGCTATGTTTATACAGTCGAGGCGATGGCGTACTTAATGCGTCGTGCGAAAATTAACAATGCTTACAATTCATAAATATACGGAGGAACTGATGATGCAAATCAATGGCGTTGATTTTGAAACTTATTTTAAGAATTATCCCGATAAAAACGGTTATTTCGGCAAGTACGGCGGTTCGTATATCTCTCCCGAACTGCAAGCGGCCATGAATGAGATCACAGAGGCATATTTTACCATTTGTAAATCGCGTAAGTTCATCGCCGAGCTGCGCCGTATCCGCAAGGAGTTCCAAGGCCGTCCTACCCCCATCTCGCACTTGGAACGCCTGTCGACCAAGCTGGGCAACGTTCAGTTGTACGCCAAGCGTGAGGATCTCAACCACACGGGCGCACATAAGCTCAATCACTGCATGGGCGAGGTGCTTCTTGCCAAGTATATGGGCAAAAAGAAGGTCATTGCTGAGACGGGCGCGGGTCAGCACGGTGTGGCTATGGCAACCGCCGCCGCGTATTTCGGCATGGAATGTGATATATACATGGGTTCGGTCGATATCAAAAAGCAAGCCCCGAACGTTGCCCGTATGAAGATTCTTGGTGCCAACGTCGTTGAGGTCACACACGGTCTGCAGACGCTTAAGGAGGCGGTCGACTCGGCCTTTGCGGCCTATGCGAAGGAATATAAGGATGCCATCTATTGCATCGGCTCTGTCGTCGGTCCTCATCCGTTCCCTATGATGGTGCGTGATTTTCAGCACGTCGTGGGCGAGGAGGCACGTGCCCAGTTCATCGACATGACGGGCGAGCTGCCCGATGCCATTGTCGCCTGCGTGGGCGGCGGCTCCAATGCAGCAGGATTTTTCTCGGGCTTTTTGAACGATCCCGTTGATATTTACGGTATTGAACCGCTCGGACGCGGCACGGCACTGGGAGATCACGCCGCCAGTTTGCAGTACGGCACGGAGGGTGTCATGCATGGCTTTAACAGTATCATGCTCAAGGATGAAAACGGCGATCCCGCACCCGTGTATTCGGTTGCGAGCGGTCTGGATTATCCTTCCTCGGGACCTGAGCACGCGTTTTTGCACGAGCTTGGCCGCGTCAAATACGACGTGGTGGGAGACGATGAGACCATCGACGCCTTCTTTGAGCTGTCGCGCTCCGAGGGCATCATTCCTGCCATCGAAAGCGCACACGCGGTGGCATACGGCATCAAGCTGGCTCAGCGTATGGGCACGGGTTCGGTCCTCATCAATCTGTCCGGCCGCGGCGACAAGGATATGGACTATATCATCGAAAAATACGGTATTCGCTGACACTTAAAGACATCCGCGCGCGGCGCGGATGTTTTTTTGAAAATCTATTGACTTTTTTGCTGTGTAACGATATAATGGCGGCAAGGAAGGGCACAGGAGGAATTTTGCGATGACAAACAGACAAAAGCTGCTTAGCTATATCAAAAACGGCGGAGATCAATTCATCTGTTCTCCCCAGATCGGTGCGGGCGCGGGATTTGATACCAAAATGGCGGGCAAGACTTGGTTTAGTCAAACAACGCACGAAGACACCAAGCGCGCTTGCGAGGCGTTTGATATGGTTCCACTGTATAATTTTGGTCTGCCCGATCTGACCGCGCTGACGAGCGACATTCACTGGCAGGGCGAGCCTATGACCGTGAACGAAAACGGCCGCCGTTTTTATAAAAACAATTTCGTCACGCCCAAGGGAACGCTCTATTTGACCGTCATTGAGGACGAACTCAAGGGCAGCTGTCAAACCAAGTACCTCATCACCCAAGAGGACGAGCTGGATATTCTCGAATATTATCTTGACAGCCTTTTGGAGGTCAAGGATTATAGCTATATTACCCAAGGCGTCAGAGGCGTGAGAAATCTTCTTGGTGAGGGCGAGGCACTGGATATTCAATGGGCCATGCAGCCCTATGAGCTTTTGTGCTTTCCCAGCACCATGGACACGGCCATGCTGGTCTTTGATCGCCCTGAGCAGTTTCGTCGTTTGATGGATAAAATATTGCAGTTGGACGAGCGGCTGATCAAGGCCGTTGCGGCAGGCGGTTCGGATTTCGTCTTTCTCGGTGGCCCGGGCGCTGAGATGATTTCGCCCAAATATTACGAGAATTATCTGGTCCCGTACTCCAAGCAGGTGACCGATATGGTGCATGACGCGGGTATGCTGGTCTACACTCACATCTGCTCGCCGATCGAACCCATGCTGACCAAGGGCTACTACAATCAGATGGGCATCGATCTGTTTGAAACGCTGTCCGAGGCCCCCGTGGGTAATGTTAAGAGCATTGAGGATGCTTTTTCCAAAATCGATGAGCGCATCTGCACGAGAGGAAACATCGGCCTTGACCGACTGCTTTCCGATACGCCCGAGCAGATCAAGGAGCACAGCCTGCGTATTTTGGAAACGGCCAAGCGTATGGGAAGAAAGCATATTCTTGCCGCGAGCGACTATATGTTCTACGAGATCCCCAAGGAAAACGTCCACGCCATGTGCGAGGCGGTACGAGAATTTAATCAAGCGAACTAAAGAAACAAGGCGCATCGAATGATGCGCCTTGTTTTTAGTAATTGATGCCGACGGCAAACAGCAAGACCAGCATGGTCAGCGTCAGCACGAACAGCTGTAGCTTCCAAGTCCACTTGACCCACGTTCCGTAGGACACGTTTGCCATGGAAAGGCCGATGAGCAATACGGGATTGGTGGGCAGAATGACATCGGTAAAGCCGTCAGCCATGCAGTAGGCCAAAATGACGATGGAGGGGGAGAGGCCCAATGACGTGGCGATGGGCATGATCAGCGGCATGATCAGAATGATCTTGGCCGAGGCCGAGCCAATGAAGAACTGGAAAAACAGGATCAGCACGTAGATGAGGACGATGGCAAGAAACTTGTTCTTTCCGTCAAGAAAATTGATGACAGCGTTCATGATGGTATCAAGAATACGGCTTTCGGTCATGACCAGCTTGACCGAGGAGGCCAGCGCGATCATCAGCACCGCGGGCAACATAGAAGCCGCACCGCTTGCGATGTGGCGTGCCACGGTGGAGGGGCGTCGGCAGACGATGAGTCCTGCTGCTGTACCGAAAATCAAAAAGCTCAGAGCGAGAATGGGAATGGCGTAGTCGGCAATGGCACGGACAGAGGCGATCAGAATGAGAATGACAAATTGAAGCCCCAAAAAGGCGGAATACACAATGAAGATTTTGGATTCATCTTCATTGGGCAGATCGGTTTGGCGTGTCATGGCCGCTCGCTTGACCAGATCGACCTCGTAGCTGGGCGAGGCGGCGGGGTTCTTTTCAATTTTTCGAAGATGGAGCATCAAAAAAGTACATAGTGTGACGTACGTGATACCGAAAAAGACGATACGAAGCCAAACGCCAGACGAGGGATTTACGCCTGCGACCTGGGCGGCAAGTCCCACGGAAAAGGGATTGGTAATGGCGGCGGAAAAGCCAAAGCAGGCGGCCAACAGACAAGTGCCAAGTCCCATCATGGTATCCATGTGGATGGAAAGCATAAACAAAATGATGATGGGGAGCAGCGTGACCAGCTCCTCGAACATACCGAAAAAGCTACCGAATAGCATCAGGATCAGCACCGTCAAGCAGATCACGGGGCCGCCACGATCTTTCAGGTGAGACATAATGCGGCCAATGAAAATCTTGATGCCGCCTGTTTTTTCCAGCAGATTGAATATGCCGCTCATGATAAGCAGAAATACGCTGATCATGATAACCGTCAGTGCGTCCTCCGACGCGAATACGCGGACGGGCGCGGTAACGATGCGCCACAGAGCAATGCCGTCAACGCTGCTTTGCTCATACGTGCCGGCGATGATGGTCCCGTCCTCGTCTCGCTCAAAGGAGCCCTGCGGAATGACGTAGGACAGCGCACCGCAAATGGCAAGTGCCGCTACGAGCACCGCTACGACCGTGATAAACGAGCGCGTGCTGATGCTGGAAAGTGCTTTTTCTTTTTTTTCGGGATGCGTCTTGGTAGTCATAAGTAAAATCACCCTTCTTGCTGTCGATCAATGTGATTGAACTGCGATTTGACGTGGTTCGGATTTACTTTGCATGTCGTCCTTGAGTATCATGGAAGCGAGATACCATAAAACACAGCTCCGCTTTTCATCGGGGACGAAATAGTAGATTCGGTCACTTACATAGATTTCAAAATTTTCTCCTGCGCCGAACAGTAAGCGATAGATCTCGGCCATGGGGAAGTGAAGTGTTTGAACTTCGCCGTCAATACTTCCTTGGTATGTCAGGCCCTCACGGTTGAGGGTACAGATACCGTCACCTGCATCGCGGAGCAACGTCTTGCCATCAAGTGAGGGCAGGCGGAGCTTGACGTGAGAGGTGAGAGCGTAGTCGGGGTTTTGCTGAATTTCATCCGCAAGCAACTGCTTTTGCCAATCGTACCACTCGGTCAGGTTGTCAAAGGGAACGTCGGCGGTGAAGGTATAGCGATCGTTCATCGTAGTCAGCTTACCGCACGATTGGCAGGATACGTCGTGATGATGTGTAGTCAGCGTGCAATAGCCAAGGCACTTGGGGCAACGAACCAAAATATTTTCCAATCCGTGCGCGAGCTTTTTGGCCCGATAGTGAACGTCGGGATGCGTTTTGAGCCATGCAAAGTCGTCATAATACAAGCGTTCTTCTACTTTTTCTTGAATCTGCTCGAGCGTCAGACTCTTGAGCTCCTCAGCAGTGAAAAGAATGTCAAGCTCGGCCTCCACCAGACCGCCACGGCGCATACCGTTGCCCCATTTGGGGTCGGCGAGGTAGTTGCCTGAAAGCTTGATGGTGTAAATGGGAACCTTGGCACTTTTAAGGAAGGAGTAGGTACCCGGCTGAATGTCCTCAAAAACACCGGCGGTAGACAGCCTTGCCTCAGGCATCATGGCCAGCACACCGCCGCCGCGCAAAACACGCAGACAGTTTTTGGCGCTTTCAAAGTCGGTGGTAAACATACTTTTTGGGAAGCATCCGACGCTTCGAATGAGAGCGGACAGCCACTTCTTGTAAAAATACAAGCGAGCGACGATGAAATGGGGGCGCTTTTTGCGAATCATCGCGCCTGCGTAAATGAAATCGATGAATGAGCCGTGCGAGCAAAGCACGATGGCGGGCGAGTCAATTTGTCTGCCGAGCTTGTTGACCGAGCGCACCTTGACACCGCGCAGGCGGATGATGATCTGCGAGATGGCAAAGGCGAGGTTGATGACGATGGGATTGCAAGGGCGGACGTTGTTCTTTTCGCGTGCCATTTTGTCAATGTAAGCGTTCAATTTGGCAAACAGCGTATCCTTTTTGATGATACCAATGATGACGAGGGCAAGCAGTATCACGAAGATGGCTAAGGCGAGAGCCCAGCTGGCAACCAGCGCGATGTGACCGAGTGCAACACCAATACAAATAGAGGGGATAGAGCCTATAAGCGTAACGGCGATATAGCGTGGGTATTTCATGTTGACACTGGACGCGAAAAAGCAGATCATGCCGTAGGGGATGGCGGGCAAAAAGTACAAAATCCATATGATCAAGGCGACACGGTTGGACTCAGCTGCTCGCTTAAAATCTAAATTCAGATTCTTGAAAAAGAATTCGCGAACGCGGTCACCGTAGATCTTATAAAGAATATAAATGAGCGAGTTGCCCAGCAGAACGCCGACCATGCAACAGAGCAGACCGATAGGAAAGCCAAAGCCCAGACCTGCAAGCACCTGTACGGGCTCGGCGGGAAGAAAGGTGAAAACGACCTGCAGCATGGACAAAATGGCGACCGTCGCATAGCCGCGAAAGCCAAGATCCAACAGCTTTTCCCGCAGCTCATCATCGGTGTGTTCTTCCATGAAGACGCTTCGGATCAGGTCAAGGTTGCCACCCGAGCACAAAAACACGCCCAGCAAAAACAGCAACACAAGAAGGCCTAAAAAGACAAATAATTTCAGTTTGGTTGTTTTTTTTATGTTCAGCATTTATATGATATAATAGATATAATATTAGTGTGGTAGATACGTACGCCACCATTATATCACAACGCCTCAGATTTCACAAGCGTTTTAAACAAAAAAACACCTCGGCAAATAAATTTTGCCGAGGCTGTGACTTATTTCGATGTACGCGAGGTCTTTCTTTTCTGGAGATAATAGTATACGAAATAGAACAGTGTAATGTAGAGCAAGAAAAGGAGGACAACCATCAACGGATAAAGGACGGCATTTCCTTTTACAAGACTGTACAAAAGATCGTAGGGCGTACCATCACCGCGAACCAAAAACATATAATTGTAGTCCAATAGCTTGTTTGCGACCCAAGCGGCGGCACAAAAGCCGAGCAAAATGGCAAAGGTGATGGGCATATTCTTCTTCTTCATGCTCACCATGCCGGAGAAGGCGATATACAACGCGGCAAAACCGGCGAGTGAGTGTGTCACTCCCGAGACGACATTGTCAAAGGAGAGCACAGGGTAGGAGCCGTAGTTGTTGCCGGCGGCGTACGTTCCGAGAATTGCCCCGAGAACGCCGAAAATCAAAACGAAATCCAGCGAGGCTTGCTTTAATCTGCCCTTAGTGAAGGCGGCCAGAGGGATCGTAATCAGTTGGATGCTACACAAAAACAAGGGCAAGGTATACAGCCAGTCAAGCGGATCGTTCGCACGAAAGCAAAGCAGAACGATCTTGAATAACTCAAATGCGTCGATCAAAATGGCAGTAATGGCGAGAACCATGTTTTTTTCTTTTTCCGAGCGGGACTTATTGCGTCGTCCCCAATATACGGCTGAAGCGATCATAAGAATCATCAAAGCAGTTACGAATGTCAGATGCTGCCAGGACATATATCCTTCGACAGGACGATTGTATCCACCAAATCCGAAAAATTCTTTCATGTTGCGTCAATCCTTTCAAGGCATAACGTGATATATAAATTATAACAGAAAGGCTCGGATTTTAGGAATATTTGGCGAAAAATTAAGCAAAGATTAAAGAAGTTGCTAAAAATAAATCCAAGCCCCGCCATCGTGTGACAAGCTCAGCATCGATTTATATGGATAAAAGGGCAAAGAGGTGAACCACAGGTTCACCTCTTTGCCCTTTGGTGCAGTAGCAGGGAGAATGTACGAACCTGATTTGAGAGAAAAGGCAGAGTCAATCTGCCTTTCCGTTTCGGTAATGGTTTCGGTGTTGATTTTATGCGGCTCAATGGTATCCGTAAAGTTATAAGTGATAATAACCTTGTCGTCATATAGGATAACCTCGCGCACGAAGGTGTTGACGATAATCTTACGGATTTTAATATCTTCGGGATTGGCGAACAGT